>JBJEMK010000031.1:0-4757 GCA_051879635.1 Eubacterium sp. | reverse complement strand
CAATCTCCCAAAGACGGAAGATGGCAATATAGATTATTCAAAGGATTTTTTTAACAAAGCGACTAATCTTACAGTGTCAGGACAGCTAAATGGTGAGACATATGCAATGGCATTTAGAAAAATATATACATTCGGACCTACTTTTAGAGCGGAAAATTCTAACACTACAAGGCATGCGGCAGAGTTTTGGATGATCGAACCTGAAATGGCATTTGCAGATTTGAATGACGATATGGCAGTTGCGGAAGGAATGTTAAAGTACATTATTAAATATGTACTTGAAAATGCTCATGATGAGATGGAATTTTTTAATAAATTTGTAGACAGCAATCTGCTTGAAAGATTGAATCATGTTCTTAATTCAGAGTTTGGGCATGTAACTTATACCGAGGCGATTGAATTATTACAAAAAAACAATGACAAGTTTGAATACAAAGTAAGCTGGGGAAGTGACCTACAAACTGAGCATGAACGATACCTTACAGAGCATATATTTAAAAAACCTGTCTTTGTTACTGATTATCCGAAGGAAATAAAAGCATTTTATATGAAAATGAATGATGACAATAAAACTGTCGCAGCAATGGACTGCCTTGTGCCGGGAATCGGAGAAATTATTGGTGGGAGTCAGAGAGAAGATGATTACCAAAAGCTTACATCAAGAATGGAAGAACTGGGACTTTCTAAGGATGATTATGAGTTTTATCTGGACCTGCGCAAGTACGGAAGTACCAGACATGCGGGGTTTGGACTGGGCTTTGAACGTTGTGTTATGTATTTGACCGGAATGTCAAATATAAGAGATGTTATACCATTTCCAAGAACAGTGAATAATTGTGAATTATAGTGCATTATTAATATTAACAGGAGGGTTTTATGAAGTTTATACATTCAGGAGATATACATCTGGGAGCAACGCCTGAATCTGGCAGAGAATGGGCAAAAGGGCGTGCGAAGGAACTGTGGAAAACTTTTGAAGGGCTTATAGATGAAGCAAATGCAAAGGATGTTGATATGCTTATTATTGCAGGCGATTTGTTTCACAGGCAGCCTCTAAAGTCGGAATTAAAAGAAGTCAATTCCATACTTGCAAGGCTTAATAAAGCAAAGGCTGTATTAGTTGCAGGTAACCATGACTGCATCAGAAAAGGCTCATATTATAGAGATTTTGAATGGAATGATAATGTTACCTTTATAGGTTCAGAGGATATATCAAAGGTTTCCTTCGAAGAAATAGGTACAGATGTTTATGGTCTGAGCTATTATAAGAATGAGATTACAGAACCGAAGTATGATGAAGTCCATATTGATGACACTGAGAAGATTAATATACTTGTGGCACATGGCGGAGATGAGAAGCATATTCCTGTAAACAGAAGAAAACTGGCACTGTCAGGTTTTGATTACGTTGCATTCGGTCATATACACAAACCCGAAATAGATGAAGATAATAAGCTTGCATATTGTGGTTCATTAGAACCGATAGATATTAATGATACAGGTAAACGTGGATACATATATGGAGAAGTTATGAAGGGATCACTTAAACTTGAGTTTGTTCCATTTGCCAAGCGTGAATATAAGCATCTTGCCATTAATGTAACAACTGAAGTGTCAAATGCAGATATTATTTCACAAATAAAGACAATTATTGAGAAATATGGTTCTCAGAATATGTATAAGTTTCTGCTTGAGGGATACAGGGATCCGGATGTGGAATTTGATATTGATGATATTGAAGAAACGGGCAATGTAGTACAGGTAGCAGACCAGACGGAGCCGGATTACAATTTTGAAAAGCTACAGGAAAATAATAAAGATAATATTATAGGAATGTATATAGAACATTTTAAGGATGAACCAATGAATACTGTTAATAAGAAAGCATTATATTATGGAACCAAAGCTTTACTGGACGCAATGGAGGGAAGATAATGATTATAAAAGACATTCGTCTGACAAACTTTGGGAAGTTTGCTAACAAGGAAATAAAGTTTGAAAAAGGCATGAATATTATATATGGCGAGAATGAGGCCGGGAAGACAACTATCCATACTTTTTTAAGAGGTATGTTGTTTGGAATTGAAAAGCAGAGGGGAAAAGCTACTGCAAAGGATACTTACAGCAAATATGAACCATGGGACAATCCGTCATTTTATGAAGGTGTAATGCGTATAGAAGCGGAGGGAATCCCATATAGAATTGAAAGAATTTTCAATAAAGATAATAAATCCTGTGTAGTAGTAAGGGAGGATATAGGCAGAGAACTTACTCCCAAAGAGGTCGAGGAATTGTTTTCTGGCTTTAATGAAAACTGTTATTATAATACAATAAGTATAAGTCAGCTGGGAAGTGCGACGGACAGGGAGCTGGAGACAATACTTAAAAATTATGCAGCAAATCTGGGCTCTACGAAGAGTACAGATTTGGATATGAAGGCTGCTATTGACAGTTTAAAGGAAAAGAGAAAAAAGATATCCTCTGATAACCGGCTTGATGAGAAGAAGTATATTGAGAAAAAGATTATATCAATACGGGAGGAACTGGATTTATCTGAAAAAGAGCAGGCTGCAATGTCAGAAGATATATTGAGTAGCAAGAAGGCATTGGCAGATATGGAAGTCAAGCGTAAACAACTTGAAATTAAGGATGCAGCCTATAGAGATGAAATTGCAAAGCATAAGTTAAAGGTTGAGGATTATAAAGAAAAGATAGAAATACTTAATAAGCAATTAGAGGAAAGGGAGGGCTTTAGGCTGTCAAAGCGGGTAGAACTTGGAGAGCTAAAGAAATCCCTGCGGGAAATGGGCTATGATTCAACAAATGAAATAAGAGATATTCTAAATAAGGTTATTAAAAAACCAAGAATATGCCGAGTTTCTACAATTATTTGTATTATTACATTTGCAATATCGGAATATTGTTATTACCTGTTACATAATACATCTGTGGCATTGGGATTTGCAGCTGCAGCTATAATAAGCTTTCTGGTTACTTTAATAGTGTTTGTCATAAGAAGCGCTAAGAAAAAGAGGGCAGTAAACAGGCTAACGGAGGCAGAGAAGGTAAGTGTAAGTATAGATGAGTTGGAAAAACAACTGGCTGCGAACAAAGAAGAGTCTAATTTCAACCGTTCAGAAATAAATGAGTATAATAAGCTTGTTGAAACAGAATCTCATGACATTAGCATCAACGAAACATTTAGAAATGAGTTGGAAGCACTTAATGAAAGTATTACCGCACTTACAACAACTATAGCAAAGGCTGAATGGCAGATTGAACAAAAGCAAAATGAGGACGCCGGCAATCAGAAGCAGCTTGAGGAACTTATATCTGACATCAGCAAAATGTCAACAGCATACACAGATATACAGGCAATAGATATGGCGATTAGTACTATAGAAGATATAGCAGCTAAAGTTCGTGGAAGTTTTGGTAAAATGCTTAATGAAAGAGCGTCCGAGTATATTAATAAGATAACAAATGGAAAATATGACAATTTAGTAATTGATGAGGCCCTTAATATAACTGTTAATAGTAAAAATAAACTTATAAAATCAGAAAAGCTCAGTAAAGGCACAATAGAACAGATATATATGGCACTTCGACTTGCAGCAGCAGATATTCTATTTGCAGATGACAAAAAGCCAATACTTATGGATGATGCGTTTGCAATGTATGATAACAAGAGAATGGCTAATACAATGAAATTTATGGCATCAGAATTAGAGCAGGTAATAATATTCTCATGTCATACAAGAGAAAAAGTTATGGCGGATAAGTTAGAGATTCCGTATACATTGATAAAACTTTAAAATTATAAAGATTTAAAATATTATGTAAAATAAAAACTATCTGAGTACTTATGCACTATTTGTGCGTAACTTCAGATAGTTTTTATTTTTAAATAATATTACGAATATGAAAATAGTTTAATATTATATTTTTTCATGGTTGTTGTGTTTGGCAACAACTTTGTTAATGCGGTCAGTAGGATTTAAGAATTCGCTGATAGAAGCATCATGATTTAATGCATCAACTAACAGAGCAATATATTTGCTCATATCTACATTAACATACCAAGGCTTATTCATTAACTCTTCAGGCTGGAATACAAGATTTGTTGTAAGCACTTTGCTTATAATGCCATCAGCATATGCTTTATCAAATTTTTCAAGACCATTTGTAAAAAGTCCAAAGGTTGAAGCAATAAATACGCGGTTAGCCTTGCGTTTCTTTAATTCTAAAGCAGTGTCAATCATACTGTCACCGGAAGATATCATATCATCAATAATAAATACATCTTTGCCTTCTACTGATGAACCAAGAAATTCATGTGCTACAATTGGATTTTTGCCGTTTACGATGGTTGAATAATCGCGTCTCTTATAAAACATACCCATATCAATGCCAAGGACATTTGAATAGTATACTGCACGTCCCATAGCACCTTCATCAGGGCTTATAATCATAAGGTGTTCCTTATCAAGAATAATATCAGGACATGCTCTTAACAGATTTTTAATAAACTGATAAGTTGGCTGAATAGTTTCAAAGCCATTTAAAGGAATTGCATTTTGTACACGTGGGTCGTGGGCATCAAATGTAATGATATTTTCAACGCCCATAGATACAAGCTCCTGAAGAGCCAGAGCACAATCCATGGATTCCCGGGCTGTACGTCTGTGCTGACGACTTTCATACAGGAAAGGCATAATGACGGTAACTCTTCTTGCTTTACCACCGACTGCAGCAAT
>JBJEMK010000030.1:0-4799 GCA_051879635.1 Eubacterium sp. | reverse complement strand
TAAACTTTAACAATCCCTTTATTGTATTGTTAAGTATCATTTTTATTCGATAGTCTTCACTTATATTTTGATTCTTTCTAATAATAAGATAGCTATGTCTTAAATCTCTCTTATAAGAAATCTCCATTAATTTCCACCTCCTTTAATATCGCTTATTGCATCTTTTAAAACCCTATATTTATATAATGTAGTTCTGTTAATGGGGTATATATATGATGCATTTACATGTATCCTATTAATGTTTAACAGCTTTTTCATATAATATAGTGGTATTTTACACTCTGCCGAATATGTCAATATTAGTTTTTCTTCATCCTTAATACATTCTGCCCCTATGTTTTTTGCTAAAATTGTTTTTTCATAGATATTTTCTAAAGCACTCTCTTCAACTTTTTTCTCTGACATATTTTTATCTTGGACAGCTTCACTAAGTATCTTATATGCTATTGCTTCCATAATAACCCTGTCATATAAATAAAAACTCATATAAATAACAGCTACTATAATACTCATTATAATTGGAACCACGATTGCCGCTTCCAAAGTAGTACTTCCCTCTTGAACATATTTTCTTGTTTTTTTAATGTTATCCATAAATCAACCCTTCTAACTGCAAAGAAAAAATATATATCCTGCCATAATACATGGCGCCAGAGGTATTGTCCGTTTTCTGCTTGCCTGCCTACAAACAATTAAAATTAAAGCATATATTCCTGCAACTATAAGCGCGTATAAAAACACGCAACTGTTTCCATCAAATCCAAAATAAATTCCTGTAACAACAGATATCCATATATCTCCCATCCCTATTCCATTATGAGTAGCTTTTCTTACTACATATAAGAAAAAACTAATAGAAAAACTGCATAATATACTTATCCATTCTATTTTCCCAAAAATTACATTTATACATATCCCTGTTATTCCAAAAAGTATACATGGTAATAAATATATCTTTTTTGACTTTGCATCATTATATGAACAAATATAAATAAATACTAAGAATAATATTTTATTAAAAATCATTTATCATCTCCTTACTCAATCTGCCATACAACGTGAACAAGGCTTTCTTGTCCCTACATCTGATATGTCTATAGAAATTATCCCCCTCTTTAGCCCACTGCAATTTATATTCATATGATACCTGTCTCCATTATCTGTTATATATAACAATGTATTAGAAGTTAATTCCGGGGCTGCATCTGTACACAGTTCACATGCATAATATTTTCCCCCATTGGTATTTCTTTTTTGCAATACTTGTCCAAAAGTAGTTTCCTTTATTGACAACTTTAAATATGTGCATTCTTTGCTAGCATGATAAACTGAACCCGTCGTCGTTATATAGACAATTGTATGTGTTCCCTCATCACATAAACTACGTCCCAGCCAGCATCTGCTTTCATAGCCCTGATGACATACTATTGTTAATATCGACTGAGAAATATAAGGTATCTTAATTTTATATAAAACCTTTATTTTCAACAGGCTATCCTCTATATCATACGTGGTACCCTGTAAATTCAAGCCGTATTCTCCATTAACAATATAGCTTTTATTTATGTTTTCTCTGCCAAAATCGTCAACTATATATTTATGTACTTTAGCTGCTGTTACAATACTCCCAACTTTTTCGCTAATATTAATATTCTGACTGATACTATTTTTCATTTGTGTCTGTGATACGGCATATATTTTACTATTAATGTCATTTGACACATTTCGAATACAATACTGCATTTTTAATTGAAATCCAAAAATAATTATGAAATACATAATTGCTACTATTATAAACATAAATATTGGAGTAACCAGACTGGCTTCAACGCTGATACTTCCTGATTGAGCGGTGCATGATGATACCCTTTCCAGGGCATTTATTAAGGGTGTAGTGAAAAGTAATTTTCTATTTATTTTTACAAATCGGCCATGTGCTTGGAGAGGGACACAGTCTTTTTTATTATTTTGTATATTTATACTCCCTGCAAAGGGCATTATCATACACCTCCAATCAGTATTGATAGCTTAAATTAACCAAACTTTCATATAGTTCACCATCATCGCCAACTACTTTTTTTACAAAAGGAAATTTTAAAAATAGCTTTCTATAAGAATATTTTGCCGTAAAATTTATATTGCTCACACATTCTGATAATGAAAATTCTGTATTATATTGTTCTCTCATATTCGCCTGAATTAAATCCATAGTTCTATAATATTTTTTATTATTATCAAGACCATATAAAAGTATTTGCAAATACATCTGATAGTCAAGACCCGAGTCGCTTTTGCACTTTATCCTATTGGAATCTGCAAAATTCATTAATCCTTCAATTGACAGATTCCACTCACCTTCTTTTTTAACTATATTTACTTTTTCCCCTGCGAGTAAATTCCTAACGTCAATTATAGACTCTGCCATTGCCCATGTTGCAATTATCATGACCTGTAATGCAATTGCAAGAACAGGAATCCCTGCTGCACTTGTAATTGATAACGCAAGTTCATATGCCTCCTGTCTTTTTTCAGCATTTCCAATAAGATACACTATATTTAACCCTTCTCTTAAAGCAATTAGTTGACTGCATGTATACTCCAGATTTTCTTTATCAGAATTTTTGCCTGATAAAATATATTCTGTCTCATATTGTAATGTAGAATTTTCATTTACATTGTTGTAATTCCCGAAAAAGTTCTTAATATACAGCCCATATAAAGCTTTATTACTTATCGTTTCCGCGCTAACTCCATCGTTGATTTTACCGGCATTCTCCTTATTAATCTCAACCTTATTCTCATCTAAAATCTCTGACGTCGAAAGCCCATTGATATCCGAAACTAATAACGATAACAATCCGGCATCAGACAGACTCATTATATTTTCTATAAAATCTCCTTTATTTCTATTAGAATCTTTTTCTGACGAATCTTCCTTTAGTTCATCAACTTCTTGAATTATTTTATTATAATCTTCAACATACTTCGTAAATTCCAGATTATCCATTACCTCAATATCTTGTAAATTAAGCTTATGTAATCTTTCATATAAATCTTCAAATGTTATTATATTTTTACTTATATAGTCAGTTGAAGTATTATTTTCTTGAGTATATCCAATAACTTTTGATGCTGACTCTATAGTCCGGCTTTTACAATTTTCATATAATTCCCCTTCTTCCAATAAGTCAAATATTTCATTTTCAATATCTAGAAATTTATTTTTTATATCTTCAAATTTATTTTTAACTTTATCTATTTGAACTGAACCTTTTTCCAAAATATTATTTATACTTTCTAACCTGTCATTAATATCTGTAATTGTGGTTTTAATACTATCTATATAACTATTTATATTTTTTACAGATGATTCAAGTTTGTCTTTATATTTAGCTATTGATTCAATGTTTTCTGTTGTAACTTTTATATTTGCACTATTCTCAAAAAGCTCATAACTTTCTTTTAAAATTTTTATTCCCTCATTTACACCCTCATACTTCATAAATTCAAAAATCTGCTGAGAAAAAACCTCTCCATTATTGTCAGTTGCAAATGTAACTGTATTTAACTCTATATCATTTAATTGAATTCCATAAAAATCCCAGGCCCCTTTTAGGGAATCATATTCTATATTATGAGTTATATATTGCTCAAGTGATTGAGATAATTCTTCTGATGATTTCCACATAAACAGCAATCCATAATCATCAAATAATTCTTTAGCATATTCTCCAAACATTGATTGAACAGCAGCCTCTGACATTTCTTTCATCTTACTTTTAGCTGCAAACATTCTGGCGGATTCGGTAACCGTGCATACTAATGCTGTTGTTATAACTAATATTAGTGCCAAAAAAATTGAAATACTTCCATCTGATATACTCTTATTGATATTCTCATTTTTCATAATTAACATGTATTAACAATTAAAAACTTTTTACTTGTGTTTTAATTGACGTAAATATAGAATTTGCAATTGACGTGATTTGCGTTTTAAAAATAAGCGCAAGTCCTACAAGTACTAATATTATTAGTATTATTTCAATTACTCCCATGCCTTTTTCAGCTTTTAATATTGCATTATTATACCTTTTTTGTATTTTCATCTTATACTCCTCCTCGTATTACTAAATTTCCATTGATAAGAACGCGGGAACAATTATTATAACCATAGAAATTATTAACATCATAATCATTGGCAGCAATAATTTTGTACCTGCTTCTTCTCCTCTTTTTTTGGCAGAATTTTTTCGTAATTCAAAAATCTCAGCAGCTTCCTGTTTTAATGCTTCTGAGAATCCACGATTCCCTCTGTTTATACTTTGCTGTAGTAAACTGCTCAGTTTTAAATAACAATGCAACTTACATCTCTTACCAAAATCACCATATGCTTTCCCTAACGATACCCCACTGTTAATTTTAATCTGAGTCTGCCTCATTTCTTCATAAGCATATCTTTTTTTGAATTTTTTTGTCTGCTTTTCATAATCCTGTAATATCCTTTCCCATGCAGAAGTTATACTTAGTCCTGCACAGTTTAAAAGCATTAACTTACTAACTATTTCCGGATAATCTTCTAACATTTCTTCATCTCTTGCTTTAGCCTTTTTATTTAAGTCTCTATCTTTTAAAAAGTAAACTGCAACAGATAATACTATAGCTGCAATTAATATATATTGATGAAAATTATCTGTTACATTTGTAAAAACAACTTCTTCTTTACCAATTTTGTCCGGAAGTTCCACCTCCATAAGGTATTCATCAGTTGAATCAACGTAAGTCTGAACTTTTTGTTGTAA
>JBJEMK010000029.1:0-19523 GCA_051879635.1 Eubacterium sp. | reverse complement strand
CATCTTTTCTGCATATTGCCTTTTTGGTTATAATAATAAATCGTGTAGTATTAATATCTGTATTGTTAATATGGTCTGCCAATACTTTAAGTCCATATGTTTTTGCTGCATTAACACTTCCGATTGCTGCTACTGTTTTATCACCATTCTCTGCTACCCTCTTCGCACTAACTGCTGTATTCTCAGATGTAATCCTTTTCCAGTCATGCTCCTCCAAAAATCTGCTGCTCTGCATCAATGCCTGTGGATGAGAATATACTGTTTTTATATCTCCAAGAACAGCATCTGCTGTCCCAAGTACAGCATGATTAATGGGGATTTCAATATCTTCAACAATCACATTATCAAATTCCACCAGCAAATCATAAACATCACTTACTATTCCGGCAGTAGAATTCTCCATTGGAAGCACTGCATAGTCAGCCTCTTCATCATTTATTTTAATCATTGCATCTCTGAAGGTTTTAACGTTAGATATATCCGCTCTGTCTCCAAAATAATTAATGGCGGCCTCATGGCTGTATGAACCCGGAACTCCCTGATAAACTACTTTTGAATTCTGTTTTATAAGACTGTTAACAACTTCAAATCCTAAATCAGTTATTTTACCATTTTGAGCCAATAGCTTATACTGCAGTTTACGGCTCATTGCCATTACCTGTGTAAAAAGTTCCTCTACTCCGTGCCTGTTAAAATCATCAGAAGCAAGAGATGTAAGAGTTTCAATTTTTTGCTTTTCCCTGACCCTGTCTAAAACAGGTTTGCCTGAATCAATTTTATATTTGGCAACATTTTCACTCAAATCCATACGCTTCTCAAAAAGTTCTACCAGCTGTCTGTCTATTTTATCTATTTCGTTTCTGTATTCCAATAGTTTATCCATCAGTTTTCTAACTCCTCATATAATTCCTGCATAGTTTTTTTGTAAATAGGATGAATCTTATATGGTGCTATTTCAGCAACCGGTCTTAGCACAAATTCACGCCTGTGCATATCGTAATGTGGAATAATAAGGTTATCCTCATATATAACGAGATCATCATACATTATAATATCAATATCAAGTGTCCTTGGTCCCCAATGTATTGTTCGCTCTCTTCCTGCACTCTGTTCCACCTCATGAATCACATTTAATAATTGATGTGGCGTATATAAAGTATTAATCTTTATTGCTGCATTAACAAAATCATCCTGCTCAATAGTTGCTCCATATGGCTTTGTAGTAATAAATCTTGAAGTTACAATATCTTTACAGTTATCGTCACTCTTAAATGCTGATATAGCCATATCCAGATATGCCTGCTTATTACCCATATTGGAGCCGATAGAAAGAATTGCTTCATGCCATCTGCGGCTTACTGATACAGATACATAATTAAGTTCTGCGGGCATTGGTGCCTCAGGCTTTTTAATTTCTACATCCGCACGCATCACTCCAGAAAATGTTTTAAGTATTCTTACAGCAAGTTCGCTTGCAACTGTTTCTATAAGAAACATTTTATTAGTTATCATAAACTTACTGATAAAATCACATACAGATGCATAATTAACTGTATAAGTAAGGTTATCGCTGGCAACTGCCCTGGTCGTATCTGTATATAAATCAACGCTTACATAAAAATACTGACCTTCATCACGCTCTTTAGTAGTTGCTCCATGGTATGCAAATACTTTAATGTCATCCAATCTTATCCTGTCCATACCTTACCTCTCCTCACATATAATGGCCTTAATCATACGTATTACCTGCATATTCTCCTTAACATCATGTACCCTGAAAAAACTGCAGCCCCTTGTCATGCCGTACGCAGTAATTGCAGTTGTTCCAATAACTCTTTCATCAACCGGACATCCCAGCGTATTGCCTATTACTGACTTTCTGGAGGCTGCCATCATAACAGGTAATCCAAACGTCTTTAATTTATCTACATTATGAATAATCGCCAGATTCTGTTCATATGACTTGGCAAATCCTACCCCCGGATCAATCATAATTTTATCTCTATCTATACCTGCATTATAAGCAATATCAATACTTTCCTGCAACCCATCAATTACATCCTGAATATAGTTTACATAATTTGTATTGCTTCTATTATGCATAATACACACAGAAACCTTTGATTCTGACACAATACGTGCCATATTACTGTCATATTTAAGTCCCCATATGTCATTAATCATATCTGCCCCCGCATCTATTCCTGCAAGTGCCACTTTGCCTTTATAAGTATCCAGAGATACCGGAATATCAAACCTGCTTTTTATTGCTTCTATAATAGGAACTGTTCTGCCAATCTCTTCTTCATCAGAAATCTGCTTATATCCCGGTCTGGTTGATTCTCCACCTACATCAATAACTGATGCCCCTTCTGCAATCATTTTCTCTGTCATTAAAAGTGCTGCATCAATATTATTGTATCTGCCACCATCAGAAAAAGAATCCGGTGTAACATTTAAGATTCCCATTATATATGCATTATTATCCGTATCGAATGTCTTATTTCCTATTATCATAATACACCTTCCTATCGTATAGTAAGCATAAATCTATCTCGCAGCTCCTGATTATTTGCAAATTCGCCTCTTGTAGAAAAAGTTATGGTTTTGCTGCCCGGTTTCTTTATTCCCCTCATAGACATACACATATGCTCAGCTTCTACCATTATCATAACACCTTTAGCTTTAAGATGCGTCATAAGGGCATCTGCTATCTGATTGGTCATCTGTTCCTGTATCTGCAGACGCTTTGCATATACTTCAACTGTACGTGCCAGCTTACTTAAACCTACCACCTTGCCATTTGGTATATAAGCAATATGTGCTTTCCCATAAAAAGGCATAAGATGATGCTCGCATGTAGAATAAAAAGTTATGTCCTTTTCTATAACCATGTCATTATTATCGCATGTAAAAGTCTTTGCCAGATGCTCTTTTGCATCCTGATTCATTCCACCATAAATTTCCTCGTACATACGTGCAACCCTCTTAGGTGTTTCAATTAAGCCCTCTCTATCAGGTTCCTCACCTATTCCTTCCAGTAATAACCTTACTGCCTGTTCAATTTTTTGTTTGTCAAACATGTCAATCTCTCCTTACGGCTTTAACAGTTTTCTTTAATTTTTGTAAATATGATAATGAACCAAATGCTACAATAAGCGGTTCATCATTAATCTGATTAATGCATACCATACCTGATGCATAAGTCACTGCTGCCAATTCTTTTGCCTTATCTATTGCAGCAGTTGCCGCCATTTTTATATCTTCCATGGCACTTACATTCTTGTTATATTTTTTAACCACAGCACATAAGTCCATTGCAGACAAAGCCCTGTTATTATTAGGAGTAACCGTATATATATACTGTGCTGCAGGAGCAGTGAGTTTTACAATCTGCTCATAATCCTTATCTGCCAATACCCCCATTATAAATATTATTTTTCTATTTGTAAAATACATTTCCAGCGTACTCATAAGTGCCTTTGCCGCGGCAGGATTATGTGCCCCATCTACAAAAAACTCAGGCTGCTTTAATATTCTTTCCATCCGGCACTTCCATTTTGCAGTTTTTAGTCCTTTTTTAATATCTGCATCACTTATATCAAATCCTGAGTTTCTAAGCAATAATGCAGTCTCTATTGCATTTGCCGCATTCTCTGCCTGAAATCCTCCTATAAGACCTGTTTTCAGATTCTTAAATGTTACCCCCTGCCTGCTCAGATATGAAAACTTCCGATTATCTTCTTCAAATATTACAGGATTAGTTATATAAATGCTGCTACCACACTCAGAAGCCCTTGCTGTCATAACCTCCATTACAGAAGCTGACTGATTAGAAACTACTACCGGAGCACCTTCCTTAATAATGCCTGACTTTGCAGCAGCTATCTCCAACAATGACTCACCTAAAAATTGCATATGATCCATCGAAACTGATGTAATAACACTACAAACAGGCTTCTTTATAGTATTGGTTGCATCCAGCATTCCTCCCATTCCTGTTTCAATGACTGCTATATCACATTGGTTATCATTAAAATATACAAATGCCATGGCAGTTTCAATTTCAAATGCTGTAGGATGTGTAAAGCCTTCTTCTACCATAGCATCTGCACATTTTCTGACTTTAGTTGCAGTTTCTGCCAGCTCATCCCTGCTTATATTTCTGCCATTTATCTGGATACGTTCTCTATAGCCATCAACTGTAGGTGAAATATAACGTCCTACTTTATAACCTGCTATCTGCATTATAGTTGAAATAAATGCTATAGTTGAACCCTTACCGTTGGTTCCTGCCACATGAACGGTCTTTATCTTATCCTGCGGATTACCAAGGCGCTTCTCCAATTCGGTTATATTTGTAAGTCCCAGCACGCTTCCATATTTACCTGTCTCTTTAATATAAGCCATTGTTTCCTTATAATTCATATTTTTCACGTTTTCCTCTGATTATTTTTGCACGCCAATCTTATGATATTTCTGCATTATATCACATTTATTTACCTTTTGCATTAAATCAATATAAAATAATTGACAATGTATATTGTATAGTATAAAATTATATCTGTTGTTTGTGTTTAGTATTAGTAAACTTTTAGTTTATGTAACTTTTATTAAGGGGAAACACTATGGATATTGGAAAAAAAATAAAAACACTTCGTACTCTCAACGGTCTTACTCAGGAGGAGCTTGCTGACCGTTCTGAGCTTTCAAAGGGATTTATTTCACAGCTTGAACGGGATCTTACTTCACCATCCATAACCACACTAATGGATATACTTCAGGTTCTTGGCACAAATATTACTGATTTCTTTACTGAAGATACCCCCGAACAGATTGTCTTTCATAATGAAGACTACTTTGAAAAAATAGATTCTGAACTTCATAATAAAATTGAATGGATTATACCTAATGCCCAGAAAAACATTATGGAGCCAATCCGCCTGACACTTGAGCCGGGTGGTTCAACATATCCTGACATTCCTCATGAAGGAGAAGAATTCGGATATGTTATAAAAGGCTCAATAGAAATTTCCATTGGTTCTAAACTGTACAAAGCAAAGGCCGGTGAAGCATTCTATTTTACAGCTGACAAAAAACACTTCATAAAAAGCAAAAATGGTGCAACTATTATATGGGTTACTACACCGCCAAGTTTTTAGGAGGAATTATGCAAGACGTATTAATTGACTTAGTAAATATAAAAAAATCCTTTGGAGACAATACAGTACTCAATAATTTTAATTTATATGTAAAAGAGAATGAATTTATTACTCTTCTGGGGCCTTCCGGCTGTGGCAAAACTACTACTCTACAGCTTATAGGAGGTTTTGAAAAGCCTGATGAAGGCCATATTATATTTGAAGGTAATGACATTACCAATACAGCACCTAACAAACGACAGGTGAATACTGTTTTTCAAAAATATGCTCTTTTCCCTCATATGAATATTGCGGAAAACATTGCTTTTGGCCTAAAAATCAAAGGAAAAAGCAAATCATATATTGATGACAAGATAAAATATGCCTTGAAACTTGTAGACCTTGACGGGTATGAGAACAGGCGCATAGATTCATTAAGTGGTGGTCAGCAGCAGCGTATAGCTATTGCCAGAGCAATTGTAAATGAACCAAAAGTACTCTTACTTGATGAACCATTGGGCGCTCTTGATTTAAAACTTCGCCAGGGTATGCAATACGAACTTATACGTTTGAAAAAGGAGCTTGGCATTACTTTTATCTATGTAACTCACGACCAGGAAGAAGCTCTGACAATGTCAGATACCATCGTCGTTATGGATAAAGGTAAAATACAGCAGATTGGAACGCCTGAAGACATTTACAATGAGCCTAAGAATGCATTTGTAGCACGTTTTATTGGCGAAAGTAATCTGATAGATGGTATTATGCTAAAAGACTGTCTGGTAAATATATTCGGATTTGATATTCCATGCGTAGATACCGGATTTGGAATAAATGAAAATGTAGATGTAGTAATAAGACCTGAGGATGTTGAGCTTATCAGCCCTGATAGTTCTATGATAAGGGGAAAAGTTTCTTCCCTTATATTTAAAGGAGTTCATTATGAAATGACTGTTGAAACTGCTGATTTCACATGGCTGGTACATAGTACACTCATGAAACCTGTTGGCGAGGAAGTCGGCATCCGCGTTGAACCTTTTAACATTCAGATAATGCATAAATCAACAGCCGAACAGATTAGAAAGTAATTTGGAGGTACCTATGAAGCTAAAAAAATCTCTAATTTCCACTCCTTATTTATTATGGATGATTGGTTTCATTATACTGCCTCTTTTAATGATTTTATATTATGCCTTTACTAACAGAAATAAAGTCTGGACATTGGATAATGTATTGGCAATATTTGAGCCAATTCATATGCAGGCATTACTGCTATCATTAAAACTGGCATTTATCAGTACTGTTATCTGCCTTATCATTGCATTTCCACTTGCACTGATGCTCTCACGCAGAAACAGGGACAATAGCAGTATTATATTGTTTATCTTCATTCTTCCAATGTGGATGAACTTTATGCTTCGTACTCTGGCATGGCAGCTTCTGCTCTCTAACAATGGTGTAATTAATGGAATTCTTTCATTTTTAGGACTTCCACATATAAATATTATTAATACGGAATTTGCAGTAGTTCTCGGCATGGTATACGATTATCTGCCATTTATGATATTGCCTGTTTATAATGCCGTATCAAAAATAGACCATAACCTTATAAATGCTGCCCATGATTTAGGGGCTGGCAGTTTGAGAGTGCTTAACAAAATTATCATTCCACTAAGTATGCCGGGGATAATAAGCGGGATTACCATGGTATTTATTCCTTCAATGACATCTTTTGTTATATCTGATCTTTTGGGTGGGGGTAAAATACTGCTGATAGGCAATATTATTGAACAGGAATTTACAACCACTTCTAACTGGTATCTTGGTTCCGGACTTTCATTTGTACTTATGATATTCGTTGTGACCAGCATGACTATTGCAGAAGTGTTTGGAAATACTACAGAGGAAGAAGGTGTGGCTACAAAGGTATGAAAAATATATTTCAGAAAATTTATATCGGACTTGTTTTTGCATTTCTATATCTTCCTATAATAGTACTGGTGGTTTTATCATTTAATAATTCCAAATCCAGAGTTATATGGGGTGGTTTGACGCTTAAATGGTATCAGAATGTATTTTCATCGCGAGCCATTATGGAGGCTTTTTCTACAACTATAGTACTTGCTCTGTTATCAGGAGTAATATCAGTAATACTTGGTCTTTTAGGTGCTTTTGGTATTCAGTATATGTCAAAGAAAAAGCGTGGACTTGTAATCGGAATTACCAACATACCAATGCTTAATGCTGATATAGTTACAGGCATTGCAATGATGTTGCTATTTGTACGATTTATGCGTCTTGGCTTTGCGACTGTGCTCATCGCACACATAACATTTAATATACCTTATGTTATTTTCTGTATTCTTCCTAAGATGCAGCAATTAGATAAAGATATTTACAAAGCGGCTCTTGACCTTGGTGCCACTCCTATTCAGGCATTCTTCAAAGTAATACTGCCTGATATATTTCCCGGAATAATGTCCGGTTTTCTGATGGCAATTACAATGTCACTGGATGACTTTGCCATTACTTACTTTACTAAGGGAGCAGGTGTTGATACTCTCTCTACCATGATATATGCACAGGTACGACGAGGAATAAACCCTGAAATGTACGCTTTGTCTACAATATTGTTTGCAGCAATACTTATTCTGCTATTCGCTGCTAACAAACACACTTCATTAAAAAGGAAAAAGACTTGTACCGGAGGACACTAAGATGAAAAGATATTTTTTAACTATAATAATTATTGTTTTTGCTTCATTTACATTAGCAGGATGTGGCAAAGACCGTTCACAACAACTTATAGTATTTAATTATGGAGATTACATCGATCCTGAAGTTCTGGATATATTTGAAGATGAAACAGGAATTGAGGTAGTATATGAAGAATATCTTACACCTGAAGCTATGTACACTAAATACATGAACGGCACTACTGATTATGATGTAATTTGTACTTCCGACTACATCATTGAAAAACTTATTTCACAGGATGAAGTATTAGAATTTGATATTGATAGCCTAACTAACTCCGGAAATATTGGTGAAACCTATTATAATAGTATACAGATATTTGACCCTGACAACAAATATGCTATTCCTTATTTTTGGGGAACTGTCGGAATATTATACAATACAACTATGATTGACAAGGAAATTACCAGCTGGAAGGATTTATTTAATGAGGAATATAATGGCCAGATAATTATGCAAAATAGCGTAAGAGATTCGTTTATTGTACCTTTAAAGCTTTTAGGTTATTCTATTAATACTGAAAACACAGAAGAACTTACTAAAGCACAGGAAATGCTCTTAGAGCAAAAGTCTCTGGTTCAGTCTTATCTTGTAGATGAAATAAGAGATGAAATGATCACAGGAAATGCCGCAATTTCTCTGGTTTATTCAGGAGAAGCTTCATATGCCATGGCATCCAATAAGGATCTTAAATATGTAGTCCCATCAGAAGGCTCTAATGCATGGTATGATTGCTGGTTTATACCTAAGACATGCAAGAATAAAGAGGCAGCCGAAGAGTTTTTAGACTTTTTGTGCAGAGAAGATATCGCACAAATGAACTTTGATTATGTATTATATGCTACTCCAAATGAAGCAGTAATTGATAACTTCACTGAAAAACAGCGCCAGGATGAAACACTTCTGCCATCAGATGAATCACTTAGCAAATGCGAAGTCTTCAAATCTCTTGATGATGAGACTATGGATTTATTAAGTTCACTGTGGAAAGAAATAAAAGCTGAATAAATTATTTACTAATTGTTTTGTTCCGCAACATAATCTATCGAAGCATAACCCTTTAGTGTTTCTCCGTCTTCATCTACGTATTTTACGCGGACCCATTTTCCATCATCTGTAACTGATATAACTTTCAGTTCCGCATTTACAGGCATCTGTACTATGATAATGGAATCTGAGTCTGCTTTTTTACGCAGGTAAAGACTATCCGTAGTATAAACGGTCTTCCCTTCTAAAGCATTAGTTGTTGCTGTTTCGGATTCATCTTCAGTTTTATCTGACGTTGATTCCTGCGTCTCATTAGTTGTGGACTGCAATTTGCTGTCATTTTTGCTATCATTACCACTACATCCTTTACACGAAATAACTATAACAACAATTAATATTGCCAGTCCTGCAATAATTGCAATTCCCTGATAAATACATTGCTTTTGCTGTTCTCTCTTTCTCTGTTCTGCCTCACGCCTGCGCTCCTGAAGCCGTCTCTCTATCTTATCATCATATGAATCTCTCATGAAATCACCATCTTTCGTAAAGATAATTTGTATATATATTATCAAATTGTATAAAAAAAAGCAATATTTACCGTTTTAGACGCAATATGATATCAGAAAGAGGCCGGACTCATATGAGCCCGGCCTACAAAATCTGAAACTACTATTCAGATTTATGCTTTGATTTAATTATTTATAACCTATTATAAGTCGAAATCTTCACCATCTGAATCATTACCAATGTCCGGATTCGATTCATCCCAAATATTGAGTGCTATAGTCTCGTATAAATCAAATCTTTCTATAAGAACTTCCGGTTCTTCATAAAAATGTTTCACTTTATACACCGCCTTTCTACTGCATATAACTTGGATATAAATCTACAACAAGTGGAGCTGTACCACTGCCTGAATTTGTTGTTCCGCCACTGCTTGTTGTATATACACCATCTAATTCAGCATTATAACCCGGATAATCCCAAGGGTCAATAGCTGTAAGTGTAACTGATGTTCCACTTGTAGATGTCTTATAATACTTAATTGATTCCTGATATGAACGTGCTGACTCAACATATGTAATAACCTTCCAATAGTATGTTGTACCGGTTGGAATATTATTAATACAATATGTATATAAGTAATCTGTATCTTCGTCATATACTGATGAAGCTGCTAATGTACTTCCATTTGCCTTAACACTTGTATATAAATACTGACTAGACTTGTTAGCAATGGTTGTATGGCTGCTTGATGAAGCATACTCAACCTTGAATCCAACTGATGCCGAACTTGATGAAAGTAATCCTGAGAGAACGTCTGTATCAACACCTCCGACAAATCTGATTGAATATTTGCTGTTTGTTGCAGTTGTCTGTACCTGAGCTTTAGCAACATCAAGTGGAGCCTTATCAACTGATATACCATAAGCTGCAGCTGATGATAATTCTGTTCCTGATGAATCAAACATAGAAAGAATATCATGAACGGTACCACCATTAGAGGACAATCCCCATGAAGCATAATCAGAACCTGCTGTATTACCTGTACCACATCCATATGTGCCCCATTTAGTTGAGTTTGAACTCCATGAACTTCCTACTGCTACCCATGCTGCTTCCCAATAGAATGAACCAATACAGCTGGTAAGATTTGCATTCATATATGAGCTAAATGTTGATGACTCATCGCCCCAATATGTATCTACTGCTGATGAACTAGCATTAGTACCTGCTGACATAAGAAGCATATCTTTAATCATATTTGTCTGGCCTGTCTCACTTACATCCCACATTGATATACTGCTAGACCAAACAGTACTGCTTGTTGAAGTTGAAAGCTGACCTGTTCCATAACTGTCTGTATCTGTCCAAGTATATGGCCAGTCATATTCTGCTATCAATATTGGCTTATTACTATATGAGCTAGAGCAAAGGTTAGCCTGTGTAATCCAAGTTGATAATGAGCCACTACTACTATGGCTTGTATAATATGGATAACATGAGAACGCAAACAAATCACAATATTTATTAATTAAATCAGAGTTTGCACTATACATATTATCAATCATCCATTTAAGCCAGCCACCACCTGATGGTGCCACATGCAATGCTCTTAATGCATCCTGACTATATGCTGAATTAAAATCAGCAATTGCTGCCATACCCTGAACCATAATAGTAGTCATATTTGCTTGTGTTGTTTCGCCTGCAATACCTGTACTATTAGTTTCATTACCAATTGAAACTATACCTATATCAGCACCTGTATTTGCTATGCTCACTAATGTGCTATATACATAAGTATATGCAGCTGAAGCTTTCTGAGATACACTATATGATGACCACGCCTTTGGTGCAATCTGATGTGTAGGGTCTGCCCACCAGTCAGATAACATAAAGTCAACATATACTGACATGCCCACATCTGCTGCTCTCTGAGCAATCGCTGTTGCTACATTGGCATCGTTGTTACCACCGCCATATATAACACCTGCTGTAGTATATGGTGCATTCCAAACACGGATACGTATATAGTTTACACCATTATCTGCAAGAATCTGGAATAAATCCTGCTGTATACCTGAACTGTTACTAAATGTTACACCTGCATTTTCAAGTGAAATTACAGAAGAAACATCTACACCCTTTACAAGGTTACCACCATTAAAATAATTTGTACCTGATGTTGTAGTTGCAACACCATTTGAATTGGTTGTAAGCTTTATGCCCTGGAAACCAATCTGGTCATTTGCATCTACTTCTGCAGCAGGTCCCTGTGCAAAAGTAATATTATCAAGTGACAATGTAGATGTTGAATAATATGTATTACCATCATCACCTGTATATGATGTAGGCTCATCATATGTTACTACTATTTCAACAATATATATATCACCGATAGTAGGAGTAAATCCACCTGTAGAGAATGTTTCCCACGCTGTTGTTGAAGTTGGTACTATAGAACCGCCTACTAATTTAGTTCCTGCCTCATTATAAACATTAATTACAGCAGTACCACTAATATCACCTATTGCATCTACAGAAACCGCATATGTTTCCCAGCTTGTATCTAATAAATTGTCCACTCTAATCTTCTGGGTCATAGTATATGTATACGTTCCAGTGATACCCTGATTATTGTAAATATTAAGTATTTTACCGTTAGTACTTGTTGATGTAGTTGAATCATAATTTTCTGACCATGTATCATCACAAATGCTATAACCATAATAATAATTTGTATTATCAATTGCACCCTCAACTGTCCAGTAATTACCAAATGAATAATTGCCGTCTTCAAAGTCACCATTTTCAAAATTATCTATTGCTACATAATCACCCGCAATAGCAAAATTATCTAATGAAATTGAATTAGTGCTGGTTCCATCTGAACTTGCTGCCAGATTAATTGTGACTGTTACTGTAATAACAGTATCAGCTGTAGTAATCTCAAATAAGTCTGTCTTGAGAGAAGTCCATGAGCTTTCACTACTTGGTGCAATACTACTTGTAGCTAAAGTATTGTCACTGTCATCAGTAACTGTAATAGTTGCTGTGCCATCACCAATCCATCCTCTGCTGTCTACACTTACAAGATACTGAGCTGGCTGAGTCATCTTAATCTTCTGTACAAGTGTATAAGTATATGCTGTTGATGTGCTATTATTCCATGCTAGATAAAGACCATTGGTGTCATCACTCCAATCTGCACCTACAGAATAACCATATGCACCTGATTCAGATTCGTCAATATCACCGGTTGCTGTCCAGTAATGTCCAAGTCCAAACAAATCCCAACCACCATTTGTGAAATCATCTATTGAAAGATATGTCTTTTCTTCAATCACTGCATCAGCATCTACAAATTGTATATTATCTAAGTCAATATATGAATACTGTAATAAATCGCCATATATAATAACCTGATAAATATTTCCTGCTTCTGCAGTAAAGGTATCTGTCTCATATGTTGTCCATGTGTACCATTCATCAGTACCTTCTGTAGCTTCTGTAGTAAACTCTGCTGTTATTACAGCATCACCTGTGCCTACAGGATCTCCGTTTTCATCTACCTGATAAAGTTCCATAAGCACTTCACCGGCAGCATTCAGCCATCCCATAGTATCATAGAACAACTTATAATCACCTGCTGTATTAAGTCTTACATACTGATACATTACAAATGAATATCCATCCTCTGAATTACACCAAATATTTAATGACTTTGTAGTGTTTTCACCTGCTGTATCAACTTTGTATCCATATGCATAATCTGTTATGTCATTATCACATTCAAGAGTCCATCCATATGGAGATGATGTAAATTCACCATTGTAAATCTGGTCATCATATATTTTAAGTGCAGGTTCGCCATAATAAATAGAAATACTATTCAATGATAACCAACATGCTGATGTTGAAGTATCTGCATAAAGACCTACATAGCAGTTTTCTATATCTGCTTCAATATCAAAAGAAATAACTGCATGTGTTACAGTTTCATATGTATCACAAACATAATCTGCTGTATCAAATAAATATGCATCATCAAATGTAGTTGTTGTTCCATCACTATATACTACATATGGATAAATTATAACATCCTTACCTGCAATATCAAATTCCCATGTATAGGTACCGGCTTCCAATGTATATAAAGTACCATATCTTGCCGCACCATATGTATATTGATTTGGATAATTTGCATTTCCATCATCATCTGTTGTGTCATCCCAGTACCAGTTATAAATTAAATTATAACTGTCACCTAACATATATGAATCTGTCTTAGTGCTTAACTGAGTAAGTGCCCAGCCTTCACCATCCGAATCATTTACTGCTATTGGATTATCTGCATTAATAACAACTGCTTCTGCAGGAATTGGTGCAGGACCGGTTATTGTGATAGCATCAATGTTACCCCATGCACCTGCTGATGTACTATATGCATAAATACCAATGTATGCCATTGTATATGTTGATGTTACATTAATTGTTGTAGTGCATGTTGACCATGCCCATGTTGATAATGATGTATTAGTTATACTCTGGCATGGATAGTAATCCTCTGTCCATACACCGTCTACATAACCTTTTATACATACACCGAGCTCAGCACCTATTGCACTGGCATATGAAAAACTAACATCAAATGTACCTTCAGGTATCTCATCATAAAGTGTATTGGTGTATGCGCCTGTATGTACGCCTGCATCCTGCATCCAATATACATACATTATATTACCATCTGCTGATGATGTCTTCCATGAATCATAATTGTCTGCTGTTGTATCTGTATAATCATAAATCCATGATGAAACAACACTATCATCCCATGAAATATCATTAACAAAGAATGTCCATTCGCCATCACCATTAGTCTCGCTTACTAAGTCATTTTCAAATGAACCTAAGCCTGTCTCAGCATATTCGATGTATGTCATTATTTCTGTAACATTAAGTTTTGTCTCTACATTAATAGTCTCTGTACCATATGTAGCTGTACCTGATACAGTATATGAACCTACTGTAGCAGTGCTGATTGATGATGTATCCCATGTTACAGGAAGAGCCTGTACTATACTGTAATCTTCGTCATCTTCATAACCTGTAAGTACAAGATCCGCTGTGATGTATGTAGGAAGTGCTGCTGAAACCTCTGAAGCTGTTGCATCTAAGGCAACTGAAGCTGTATCAACTGCATATGTACCTGCGTAATCATAGTAAGCTCTTGTAACTTTATCTACTGTAGTTTCTCCTTGATAAGTAACTGTTATATCATCAATATACACATAATAAGAACTTCCCGAACTTACAGGTGCATAATAGAATGTACATGTATACTCAGTACTAGTGTCAACACCTACTAATTTGACTCTGGTATATACATATGAATTACTATTACGTCGAATTCCTATATTTAAGTAATAAGTAGAAGCCGTAGGTGTGAAATTATAAGTTACTTCACTATAACTTACACTACTTGAATATGAACTCCATGAGTACGAATCACCACTAAGAGATGTACTTGAGCTGGCAGCACTGGTAGCGCCGTTTATGTATATGTTCTTGTATGAGTTAGAGCCTGTCATTCTTCCATACTGACTTCCGCCATGTGCATACGTCGAACCGCTCTGAATGGTTACATTATTTGTAGAACTTGCATAAATACCACTAGTGCTTGGTCCTGATGTACTCAAAGTACCTGACTCAAATGTACCCGGAACATTACCATCGCCCCACTCCAGTTCAACTGCGCCTGTTGTGGTTTCGGTACCTGTTACAATATCTTTGTATGCCCTATCTGATGATACAGCTACGATTTTAACATTAATAGAACCGGAACCGGAACCAACATATTCTGATGTATATGAATATGTCGCTGTATAAGTACCTTCTGTTCCTATTGTTACTCCACTAGTATCCCATGTAAGTGCAAGTGTTTCTGCATGCGTTTCTGTAGCATCATTATCATTTACAGAATTAACTGTAATAGATGATGGTAAAGCACTTGTCAAATCAGCTGCTGTTGACTCTGTTGTAATTGTAACATCATTCACTGCTGATGTTGATGTTACTGAATAGGTAGTTGCGTTTACCAATGAATCACATGTAAGAGACCAGTCATTCAAATGAACCTGTTGCTGTGCTGTGATTTCAACATAGAAACCAACGTTATAATTTGTCTGATTCTCAGCAACCGAGAATGTATAGCTAAAGTCTCCGTTTGAAACTGCAGCTGATGTGCTCCATGTTGTGCTTACATATGGCGCTATAGAATAGCTTGTAACCTGTGCGTCGCCAACATATGGATATATAGTAGTTTTGCTTGATGTTGAACCGATATTAATAGAATCAACAGTACATGTAAGTGTATATGTACCTGCAGGCATAGATGATACTGTATAATAAGCATAACCAGTAACTGTGCCTGAACTCATAAACCAGTCCTCGAAAGCCAAACCAGATGCATATCCGTCTGCACTTTGATTTGCACCCCATCCCCAACCCGGCGTGCTGCTTGAATAGCTATACCATGCAGAAGCTGAAGGTGCGGTGGCACTAAAACTGCTAAACATTTCATCGCCAACTGAAACAGCTTTAACAGTTGTTGAACCGATGCCCAGGAAGTTCGTTGGCATCATTGTTACCACCATAGCTAACGCTATAACTACGCTAACTATTTTCCAAACTAATTTGTTTGTCTTCATGTTTTCCTCTCCTTTATATATTTTGTTTTTGCACATTTTTGTGCTGTTGTATAGGTCAAATTATCAGGTCTTACAAACCTATAGGCGCAATTCCCCTACAATAAGCCTATTATTCTTTTACACTTTACCATATTTTATTATCTATTGCAACCCTTTTTTATGCAAAAAAGACAAAAACAGTAGGCCTGTGTTATAGTAAGCCTGCCATCACAAATAACGCAAAAAAGCAGGAACCAATTATAGTTCCTGCCATATTATTAAAAATCACAATCAAGCTATAATAAATATATTTACATATATATTATAAAGAGAAATCTTCTCCATCTTCACCACCAACACCCGGTTCTGTTGACAAAGCACCTCCATTGGTAATTGCTATATTTTCCAGCATGTCATACTTTATTACTTCTACTGTTGGATTTTCATAAAGTTTCATATTTATGCCTCCTAACCTAATTAACATATGCATAGTTTATATCAGTGCAATGTATTTGTCAACCAAATATTTGAAATAATTTTTTAAATATTTGAAATTAATTTTTAAAAAATGAGGGTGCCTACTCTATAAGCACCCTCATCTAAAAATTAGTATTGACTAAAAGTCTTCACCTTCTTCACCGCCAAAGCCAGGTTCTGTTGACAAATTACCTGCATCAACGATTGCTATTGATTCTAATAAATCATACTTAATGATTTCTATTTCAGGATTTAAATACTCTCGTTTCATATTCGTTACCTTCCATATTATTCAATTTCTGCAAATGTATTAGAATCTACAACTGTTGCTGTACCATCAAGTACTTTTACAGTCTTAGCTGCTCGCTGGTGATATGACCATGAATCATCTGCATTACTCATGATTTTGAAGTAGTATGTTGTTCCTTCAGGAATATTTCTGAATGCATATGTATAGAAATATTTTCCTTCACCCGGAGTCACAGCTTCACCATTCGCTAAAACTGAAGAATAAACTTTAGTTGTAACCTTGTCAGATAATGACTTAACAACATTACCATCAGCATCATAAACAATTACTCTAAATCCTATGTTAGAGCCATCAGACCATGCAAGGCAGTTTTCTGATACCGTACCAACCATTCTCAAGTTGTAAGTTCCATCAGAAACACTTGAAGTCTGAACTAAAGCAACATCAATTGGATGTGTATCTGTTACTGTTGCAAATGATTGAATAGCGCTTGTTGCTGTAGCATTCTCGTCAAAGAAAGATAAGATTTCGTGTACTGTACCTACACCTGATGTTCCCCAGCCCTTTTCTACTGCACCTGCGGCTGAATATACACCTATTCCATATGTATCCCATGCTGTAGAATCTGCAAGACCTACCCATGCGCCTTCCCAATAGAATGAGCCGACACAATTAGCAATACCATAATCAACAATTGTAGTATCATCATCTTCTGTTTCTGTTGTATAACCTGAAGAAGCATTACATGTTGCTGTAATAATATCCTTAATCATATTTCCCTGACCTTCGGTACTTACATCCCAGTTCATGTTAAGTCCGTCAGTAGATTTAATCTGTCCTGTATAGTATCCATCATAATCTGTCCAAGTATATGGCCAGTCATATTCTGCTATCATTGTAAGCTTATGATACTTATTAGCAATATTGTTAAGTTCAGAAACTATAGTTTTAATCGTACCATCGCTTGAATGAGATTCATAATATGGATAACATGATGCAGCAAAAATATCAAAATCTACTTTTCTAAGTCTGAGAGTTTTGTATTCCCAAACTAACCATCCACCTTCAGTTGGTGCAAAGTGTAATGCAATCATAATATCAGGATCAAAAGCTCTTACCGCAGCAGAGCCGGCATTTGCCAAAGTAATAAAGTTATTAACTGTTATTTCTCCTGCCATTCTGCCGTTATTTGTTTCATTACCAAGTGATACTATACCAATATTAACACCTGTAGCTGCTACTGTTGTAAGTGTCTCTGTTGTAAATGAAGCAAGAGCTGCTGCTTTTTCTGTCACATTATATCCTGACCAAGCTGCAGGTACAACCTGAGAACTTGGGTCAGCCCAGAAATCGGAATAATGGAAATCAATATAAAGTGAAAGTCCTGCATTAGCGCATCTTTCTGCAATTGCCGTCAATACACTAACATCACAGTTTCCTCCGCCAAAACCATTTCCGTTTGAATCAAATGGATTATTCCATACACGGCAACGAATGTAGTTAACACCATTATCAGCCAGAATCTGGAATAAATCTTCCTCTTCACCTGCTTCGTTTTTAAATGTTATTCCTGCATTTTCAAGTGATATAACTGATGATACGTCAACACCTTTAATTGTATTACCACCATTTGCATATATAACATCACCTTCTGCATTTCTGTATGTAACGCCTTCGTATCCTAACTCATTTGCATTTGCAACTGATACATCAGCATCCGGTTCTTCAATAGTAAAATCATCAAACATTACTGACGGATTACATGTAAATGTAGTTTCGTCTTCGGCTGTCTCTTCATGTGAATATGGGAGTTTGACATTTATAGTAACATTTATAGTACCTGCAGCGTCCATTGTAAATACATCGGACTTAGCCTCTGTCCACTCTTCATTAGAATATGGTGTTACCTGAGAATTACAAAGTTCATTACCTTCTGAATCTGTTACTACAATAAATATTCCGGCATCTGTCGTTGTTCCATCATCTCCAAGATAGCCCTTGAGGAAACATCCTATTGTATAATCTCCGGGACGTGTAATTATTATATCATCCTGTTCAAATGACAATGTATAATTAACTGTTTCTGAATTAGAATATACATTTAAGCATCCATCATATGTACTGCTTGCAGTAACCTCGGCGCCTGCTGAATCATAAACGATTTCTGCTCCGTTTCCGTAGCCCGGGAAGGCGTAACCATATGCATAATTAACTGTATCATTATCCCCTGTCACATTATCCCAATAGTCAAAACCATACTTACCAAATGAGCCATTAGCAAACTTATCTGTTTTGTCCGGAGCCTGTCTTTCATTGAAATCTGCTATTGTATTGGCAAGATCCTCTGCCTTAACAAGCTTAAGATTATCAATATCACCATATGGGCTATTGTCAGGTGTTGCCTGCATAATAAAATAAAACTGAATTATATCACCTGCTTCCAACTCAAAGCCGGCTGAATATGCATATGCCCAGTCGCACCAGCTGCCACTGGCATCCAGATTCATTGATACAATATTATTACCTGATTCATATTCATAAGCTTCCAATAACAGTTCACCTGAAGCCCATTCACCCATAGTTTCGCCCCAGAGGTAATATGTTCCGGCCTCTGTAACCTGTATGTTCTCATACATAATTAATTCATATATATCTGTGCTTCCATTATCACCACTATTGTACCAATCAAGATAATATGTATCATTTAACTGGCTCTCA
>JBJEMK010000028.1:0-4858 GCA_051879635.1 Eubacterium sp. | reverse complement strand
CGCTTACGCCAAGTATAAACATCATAAATGCAGCGCCGGAACCCTTGCCCGTACCAAAAAGTGTTTTTAGAATCGGTAAATCGCCATATACGCTCATAAAAGGTTCACAAACTTGATCTACCATAAAACCACCCCAAAACAATCCTATCGGAATAGTAAAAAATTGAAACGTATTACGGCACGCATAAACACGCCCTTGTAGCTCCACCGGAATGGTAGTCCTAAGAATCACATCCAAATTTGCGCTCATAATCGGTACAAGAACCCATCCAATAATCTGAGCAACATACCATAATACAGGCTCTCTGGAAAAAGCCAACAAAAAATTTTCAGTACCTAAGGAAAACAGCATTGTCAGATAAATTACTTTTACTCTGTCCTTCGGTTTGGGTAAAACGGAAACTATCAGACTACCAATAATCATAGCAACGCCGGAACAGGATGTAACAATTCCCAGCACAGATGATCCACCTTTTGGATTAGGAAGAACATAACCGGGTAAAGTTGCATCAAAGGCTGAAGCTATCAGATTAACACCTGACATAAATAATATCAGTGTCATAATTAGTGAATTATTTTCCAAGAAAGTAAACCCTTCTTTTACAAGATGAAGTACCTTTTCTTTTTGAGTACTTTTGCTTTCAGGAATTCTAATAAAAAACAGTAATGCCATAAATGCAACTATAAAGCTTCCAATATCAACCGCTATTACACCATTAAGACCCACAAACGAGTACAATGCTGTAGCAATCAAAGGATTTAATATGGACACTAACGATCTTGACAGAGATCGAAGCCCACTTGTCTTTTGATAATACTTATCGGGAGTGATAAGTGTCATGGCAACTTCTGAAGCTGGTTGTTGTACTGTATTCATTAATCCCGAGATAGCATTTAGAACATATAAATGCCATACCATCAAACGATTCGTACTAAATAATACAAATATAATTATTGTACATATTGCCGCGAACATATCGCAACCAAGCATAGTATTCTTTTTATTAAAGCGGTCTGTCAATGCTCCTGCGAATATGCTCATTAACACATATGGTGTATAAGAGCATATAGTAAGTGTCGCTGTGCTTAATGAAGAGCCTGTCTTCTCATACAGCCATAAAGTTAGTGCAAAAGCTGTAATACTGCTACCGAGCTGAGATATATTCTGCGTACTCCAAAGAATCAAAAAAATTCTCAACTCAGATAATTCCTTCTTTTTAGTTATTGTCATTTCTTTGCTCCTTTTTAAATAGGTATTTCTTAAAACAGAAGCAAAGCCTGAGGATATCAGCACAATGCCATTCCTCCATGCAGTCACCTCAGACTCTGCATGGAGCTATTGCAATACAAAGTATCATATTAGTTCCTTTCGTACTATTTTTTTCATTATCAATCAAATCCCTATTCACACCTGTAAAACCTCCAAAAAGAGCCATCTATATGTGATGTATAATTATCATCAATCCACTTCATAATCCAACTATTTTTATCAATGGGTATTTCCCCATTCCAACACTCAACGGCTATCACTGTAGGCATTTTTTGAGGATATATCTCCCAATATTTCAATAGGTTTTCATCATATGTAGGAGTATTGATTGTAGAAAATGCACTAATGCCGGTATTTGGATATAAATATACAATGGAATCCAACATCCACGGAACTACTACAAGAACTTCGTCGTCATTTACGTACATTTGCCAATCCTCTAAAGTTCCTTTAACCTGATTACATTTTTGCAAGGATGCTACAATTCCTTTAGTTGGTCCCACTCGAATAATATTTTCTACATCTATTGCTAATTTGATACCTTCTTCGTTAGCATATCCACATACAACCATTCCTCTATGAAATAAAAATAAAATAAGAATAATTACAACAATATTACTTACTTTTTTTGTGTTTTCTGATTCGATTTTTTTACTAACGGCAAATTGATTTATTGGAATCAACGATACCATTGCGCCTAATATTAAGTAGCCAAGAAGCGATATGAAGCTTAAATTTGTTAAGAAAAAAACAGCTATAACAGAACATACTGATATCGTACTTCCTAAGTAATACAGTATTTTACCTTCCCCTTCCAAACATTTATGGTTCATTGCACCTATACCAATTAATAGTAGTAGGATAATAAAATACATGCAACTCCAATCTATATCTGTCTTTCTCGAAACGAATATCATTAATATTTCAGTCAATAACAAATTAATTCCCATACAAGAAAGAAATGAAATAGTTTTTTTACATTTTTTTGCAAAGATAAATGCTCCATAAGAGGCAACTATTACTCCACCAATCCATATAATACCATATATAAAATCCTTAAAATAATATACTACATCAAACGTATTTTCGCCATGTGATGCATCAGCCTGCAATATAAATTGAATGCTTTCCCATAAATTATCAATTCCAACACATGAAATAATAAACGCAATATAGATTCCACCACACAGAATACATACGCCTGTAAATATCGCAATACTTTTCCATTTATTTTTGCAGAATGTATACATCAAAATAATTATTGCAAAATAAACAATCAAGCAGGTTGGATAAGACAATATTTCTAAACATAGAAAAATAGCTGCTAAAATAAGAGGATATGTTTTGACCTGATTTCTAAAGAATTTTAACAAGAAAATAAACAACATAACAGAAAAGCATATCTGCATATTGGAAAACTCTGGGAAAACACTCTGTTTAGGACGAAAGATAAAGAAAAAAAGACACATATAATGTGCTAAATCACAATTTACAAAATGTTTCAGTTCCTTGAATAATAATATAGTCACTACTGCATATAAAATAACTCCGGACACCTGCAAATATAAGGCAACATATTCTAAATCAGGTACAAATCTTTTATAAATCGCCATTAACAAATCCGTAATGAAAGCAGATGTCTGATGCGGTTCTCCCATCTCCTGAAATAGTCTGTCTCCCTGTAAATGGCGAAATGACATGGTTACGGCATATGCCTGATCTGTTCCAAAATCAGTAAAGATACTTTTTATGTTTACTATTACTGCTAATATCCACAAATAAATTTTTTTATCAATAGATTTTAACATATCATTTTCTTTCTATATTCTTATATTTTTAGCCATTGGTATACTTGATTTTACCTGTATTAACATTTAAGATATCTTATGAAAGCATCCGCCATGATAAACACCTTAATTGTATTATTAACCTTATACCCCCACATTTTACTTTCTTTATATAATTATGTCAAGCAGACATGGCAATGGGAAGCAGTCTGACTCCGGTTTTACGCAGATTCGAGGGAAATATGAATGAACGATTAAATGTTAGCTATCAGAACCAAACTATATGCGCCTATGATTTGTTGGATTACAATGGACAATATATTGAAGAAGTAAGGCATGAGCTTCGTATAGCCAGTCAATCGGGGATGTTATGCTGTCCGGATTGCAAGGAAAGAATGATTCTTTGTGCAGGTGCCATACGGCAGCCATATTTCAGACATTTTCAATTACAGCATTGTCAGACCGGAACAGAGCTGAAGACGAAGTCAGGTCAAAGAAAATATCAATGCCGTCAGCTTTTGTATCAGTTTGTGAAGCAGGCAGGTTTTACAAATCGCAGAATAGATGAGAATCATAAAAACGGATTGTTGCCTGTTCTTTTTGATACAGAGGAAGGAACGGTTGGTTATGTGTATCTGGATGGGAAAACCAGAGATTATATTGAACTTTCAAAGAATATCAGATATTACAAAGAGCAGGGAATACGGTTATATCTCTTTTTGAATATACAGTTTCATTCAAATTCAAGGAATATTACAAGTGATGAAGCAGAATGTTCCAGAATGAATGAAGGTAAAATATTTTATTTGGATTTGGATTCTCGTATGGTTACAATTCGAAAGAAATATATGGATGTTAATCATACATGGCAATATTATGAAGAAAGCTTTTCACTTGATATGTTATGCCCTGACAGACGGGGAATGTTTGATCAGGAGTTTATGGGTCATTATGATAGTAAGGTTAGAAAAGAGAAGCAGAAATTCAAAAAAGTCATGAGGGTTTCTGCAGAGAATGGAATTGACGAGGATTATATGGAAATGGACTATACTTTGATGGATTCTCTGCAGGAAATCTGGGTTTTACCTGACTTTCAGTATCGGACAGAGGGAGCAGCCATTCACAGAGAGAACAGGCTTCAGTTTCTGGAGCAACAGAATTTGAAAATGCTTGACATGAATGCTGATGAGCGGGAAGAGTGGGCGTTAGAGCTTTGCAGGTGTATTGAAAATCGAAGAAACTCATGGGATTGGGGATGAAATAATAATTACCGCTACTTTCGTCACATTATTATTGATATGTCAGGAAATGTTAATTAAGTTAAAAATATTTCACATTCGGTGTTGACATATTGTTTGCTGTGTGATATATTTATCACATGTTAAAAATATTTCACACGGAGGAAATGAAAATGAATAAGAACAAAAAGGTAACATTATTAGAATTGGTTGCAACAAAGATTATATATGCGGTGTTAATTGCTGTATATTATTGGATGTGGGCAAGAAAAGACTGGCATGGATATTATGAAAGTATTCAGTATGCGGTAATAATATTTACGGGTATATTCTTTGCGTTACAAGTATCCCGAATCAGAAAATTTAAGAAAGAGGTTGCTGATGAAATGGCATTGGCAAATTTAAAGCGTGCGGATTCTATTTGTTTAAGAATTGCGTTAGTGGTTGGTGTTACAATAGCTTTTACCGGTGCGATGGAACTCGTAAATCAGATACAGATGGGCTATATTATTATGCTGCTGCTGATAATCATAGCGATTGTCCGTACCATTATCTTTTATATA
>JBJEMK010000027.1:0-4882 GCA_051879635.1 Eubacterium sp. | reverse complement strand
GTGTCCGGGAAATTGTGGCAGGCTTTAACGGCTTTTCCCTTACATAATTTATTTGCAAGACCTACAGATACGTCGGATTCATGTATAACAACCGGAACTTTATATTTTGCTGCTGCCCAGACAACCGGAACCGCAACATAGCCACCTTTTGAAAATACAACATCAGGATTAAAATATTTAATTAATTTTTTAGCTTCACCATAGCCTTTAAATACCCGGAATATATCAGAAATATTTTTGAGTGAAAAATATCTTCTGAATTTACCTGTAGAAATACCTGAATAAGAAACATCTTCCTGTGCTGCAACTAATTCCTTTTCAATACCTTCATAAGAACCAATATATCTTATAGAATAATCACGTTTCCTTAATTCAGGAATAATTGCAAGGTTTGGTGTTACATGTCCGGCAGTTCCGCCGCCTGTCAATACAATTTTTGGCATAACTTTCGCCTCCCTATAGTATGATTTTATAATTTTTTTATAATTTATTTACATTATAACATGATTGTTAGTTATTTGTAAGACTATCTGCATATTCCTGCGTAATGTCATCACCATTTTTAACAGCTGTTATTAAAAGTTTAGCATTAGCAACAGTTTCCTCATCAGGAAGTACAACCGATAAATATTGGCTAGGAACAGTATATGTGGTTTGTGAAGAGTTAGTACCGGAAACATTATATGAAATAATATTCCAGTTATTGTTACCACTCAATTGCATTTTAACTAATGAGGAAATCTCATCACTGCTCATATCAGTTGAAAAACTGTCTGAAACACTTGACATTATATCAGCATATCCTGAAAGTACTGCAGGGGAAGATGCCTTATCAGCCATTGCCTTTATGACTTTCATCTGGTTAATTCCTCTTTGTACATCTCCAAGAGCAAAAGCATGACGTTCTCTTGCAAAATTCAGAGCATATTTACCATCCAAATCTAAAGTTCCTGACGGATAATAATATCCATCCCATGAAGTAAATTCAACTTCATTGTAAATAGTAATTCCACCGAGTGCATCTATTATATCCATAAATCCCGTGAAATTCACACGCAGATAATAATTAACGTCTGTATCATACAAAGCACTAAGAGTATTCATAGATACATCAACACCATATATTCCGGCATGTGTAAGCTTATCATATGCACCGGCAGGGAATTCATCACCCTGTAGCTCAACATAATAGTCACGAGGAGTAGAAAGAAGCAGTACGGTCTTCGTAGTAGGATTTACTACTGCCAGAATGTTAGTATCACTTCTTCCGGTATCTGAAATTGAGCCGTAAGTATCATTACCACTCAGGAAAACGACAAATGGTTCGGTGGTAATCTTAACATTTCCGGAAGTTTTCTTTATCTTGGTTTCATATTTATATGTTGTTATTATACGTGTATCTTTATCAAAAGTCTCATAATTTTCAAGAATGGAATCTCGATAAGCCTCATTAAATATAATAACGCCGACTTCCCGGTTATAAAGTGCATTAACCAGAGAATCTGCATCACTATATTCATATGTGTCGTAGTTGCTGCCTATTACCTTTTCTGTATCTGCAAGAGCTTTGTTGGTATTAGTACGGTCGATTTTTTCCATAATGCCGAAACCATAAAATTCAAGGTCTTCAACTTCCTGTGCAGGATCATCGTCAAGAACAATAAGAGAAATTTTGTCTGTTTTTGTGGAATATCCTGTAATCGCATCAAGCATACCTGCTGTTGCAAGAAGATAATAAGACCCTGATGCCAGTAATATAGATATTATTACCGCCAGAACCTTGCCAAAGGTTTTTAGCTTCTTGCTGCTCTGGGACAGAAAGGTGATACAGAACAATATAGCCAATATTATAATTCCTACCATTGAATACTCAATAGGAAGAATATCAATATAAAATAACAAGCCCATAAATAGTATTGATAAAATCAGTTGGATTACGGAAAGAATAACCCCCAGACGTTTACTTCGCTTTAGTTTTTTTTGCTGCCTCTCATTGGCTTTTGCTTCGGTTTTTGAAATTCTATCATTAAATGCATGACGGCTGTTTTTTTGTATATTATCGTTTAATCTATGAGAACTCATTTTATATGCTCCTTTATATGAAATCCCCTTAAAAGTTACGGTATATTTTCTTTATTTATTATCTTAAATAGTACGCGCATTATTATACTACATTATTTTATAAAAAACAAACTTTTATTGATATATGCATATAAATAGGTTAAAATAGTAAGGATTAAAGTGAAGGGAGGTCCGGATTATGAAATTTACCAAGATGCATGGATGTGGTAATAACTACATATATATTAACGGATTTTCAGAAAGAGTAACAGAACCTCAAAAATTGGCAGTTGAAATGAGCGATGTCAGGTTTGGTATAGGCTCTGACGGACTTATTATAATTAATCCTTCAGATGTTGCAGATTTTAAAATGTCTATGTATAACATGGATGGCTCAGAAGGTAAGATGTGTGGGAATGGCATAAGATGTGTAGCCAAATATGTTTATGACTATGGATTGACCAAAAGAACAACAATAACAGTTGAAACATTATCAGGTATAAAAACCCTTGAATTAAATGTTCGGGACGGGAAAACAGATACTGTAAAAGTAGATATGGGTCAACCAATTTTGGAGCCGGCAAATATACCGGTAATTTCAGACAAGGAAAAGGTTATTTCAGAATCTATAACCATATTGGGGAAAGAATATTTAATGACCTGTGTTTCCATGGGAAATCCTCACGCAGTCATTTTTGATAATAATATAGATAAACTGGATTTACCAAAAATAGGACCTTATTTTGAGAATAACGAAGTCTTTCCGGACAGAATAAATACGGAATTTGTTAATGTGATTTCCAGAAAAGAGATAGAAATGAGAGTATGGGAACGTGGCTCCGGAGAAACCTGGGCATGTGGTACAGGGGCATGTGCATCCGTTGTTGCGTGCATACTTAACGGGTTTACAGAGGATGATGTCAAGGTACATTTAAGAGGCGGTGACCTGCTCATAAATTATGATCGCGATAAAAACACTGTATATATGACAGGACCGGCAGCTATTATATGTGACGGAGAATGGAAACCTGAAGAAAGAGGATAATAATGATATTTTTAGAATTAATTAAAGATTTTGAATATGACATTATACAGGGAAATCTAAATAATGAGATAAATAATCTTGTCTATGATTCGAGAAGAGTAACTGAAGGTGATGCGTTTGTTTGTGTTATGGGAGCAAACAGCGATGGACATAAATACATACAAGAAGTATGTAATAAAGGTGCGGCAGCAGTAATTGTACAGGATAATGGATTTGCGGACTGGTGTAATAACAACGATTTTGTAATTCCTGACAATGTTACAGTTATATCTGTGAATAATACAAGGTATGCACTTGCCTGTGCATCTGCAGCATATTTTGGATATCCTGCGCAGAAAATCAAAACAATAGGGATTACAGGTACAAAGGGAAAGACAACTACGACATATATGGTAAGAGAAGTGCTTGAGAAAGCAGGTATAAAGACGGGATTAATAGGCACAATTGAAACCATAATCGGTGAAGAAAGAATACCTGCTAAAAACACTACACCGGAATCATACGTAGTACAGGAAACATTTGCAAAGATGGTGGAGAGTGGCTGTCAGGCTGTTGTAATGGAGGTATCATCGCAGGGTCTTATGCTTCACAGGGTATCGGGATTTGTATTTGACTATGGCATTTTCACAAATCTTGGACAGGATCATATAGGAGAAAATGAACATAAGGATTTTCATGATTATATGAATTGTAAAAGATTGTTATTTAAGCAGTGCAGACATGGTATTTTTAACAAAGATGATGAACATTTTAAAAATATGATTGATGGATGCACCTGTGACATAGAAACATACGGCATAGACAAGGACGCAGATATTAAAGCTGACGGCATTAAATTATATACTAAGCCGGGAGTAATTGGTTCTACATTTAATCTGACAGGGAGAATTAATTCAACAATGTGTATAGATATTCCCGGAAGATTCTCTGTATATAATGCCCTATGTGCGATAGCAGTATGTCTGCATTTTACTAATGATATCGAAAAAATCAGAAATGTACTTTCTGATGTAAGAGTAAAGGGAAGAGTGGAAATAATACCTGTATCACCAAGGTTTACGCTTATGATTGACTATGCACATAATGCAATGAGCTTAGAAAGCCTGTTAATCAGTCTCAAGGAATATAATCCAAAAAGGCTGGTAACTGTATTTGGGTGTGGTGGTAACAGATCTAAGGACAGGCGTTTTGAAATGGGGGAGGTTTCTTCCAGACTTGCTGATTTCACAATAGTAACTTCAGATAATCCAAGATTTGAAAGACCTGAAGATATTATTAATGATATAGTTACAGGTGTAAAAAGAGAAAGTGGCAGATACATTACTATTCCAGATAGAAAAGAGGCTATAAGATATGCCATTTTAAATGCTGAGGATGGAGATGTTATTATTCTCGCAGGTAAGGGTCATGAAGATTATCAGGAGATAGAGGGAGTTAAATACCCAATGGATGAGAGAAATCTCATTAAAGAAATTATAAATGAGCCGGAAGTTATGGCAGTTTTATAATTGTTGATATGAATTATACACTAGAATACACAGAAAGAGGTACAGAATATGTGTGGCATATGTGGATTTACCGGAGAGGTAGATAACAGTAAAGAAGTGTTAAAAAGGATGATGGACACCATAGCGCACCGCGGACCTGATGAAGAGGGAATGTATGTTGAAGACAACATTGCAATAGGTCACAGACGCTTAAGCATTATTGATCTTAATAATGGTGCGCAACCTATGTTTAATGAAACCGGTAATATTGCAATAGTATTTAATGGTG
>JBJEMK010000026.1:0-19893 GCA_051879635.1 Eubacterium sp. | reverse complement strand
CCGATAAGAAGAGAGGTTGCAAGAATTGCACTGGAAAAACTTATTGTAGACGGACGTATTCATCCTGCAAGAATTGAAGAGATGGTTGAAAAAGCACAAAAAGAAGTAGAAACTATGATTCGTGAAGAAGGCGAAGCAGCAACTATGGAGGTTGGAGTACATGGCATACATCCTGAGTTAATAAAGCTTCTTGGAAGAATGAAATTCAGAACAAGCTATGGTCAGAATGCTTTAAAGCACTCTATCGAAGTTTCACTTTTGTCAGGATTAATTGCAGCCGAGATAGGTGTGGATGTTAGAATGGCTAAAAGAGCAGGTCTTTTACATGATATTGGTAAAGCAGTTGATCATGAAATGGAAGGCTCACATATTCAGTTAGGAGCTGATTTGTGTAGAAAATATAAGGAATCAGCCATTGTTATTAATGCTGTAGAATCTCATCACGGCGATGTAGAACCACAGACATTAATTGCTTGTATTGTTCAGGCTGCAGATGCAATTTCAGCAGCTCGTCCTGGTGCAAGAAGAGAAACATTAGAAACATATACGAACAGACTTAAACAGTTAGAAGACATCTCAAATGAATTTAAAGGTGTTGACAAATCTTTTGCTATTCAAGCAGGTAGAGAGATTCGCGTTATGGTTGTTCCGGAACAGATTTCGGATGCAGAAATGGTATTGCTCGCGAGAGATATATCTAAGCAAATTGAAGATGAACTGGAATACCCGGGACAGATTAAAGTTAACGTTATTAGAGAATCCAGAGTTATTGATTATGCTAAGTAGTTAGATTTAAGGCGTGATATTGAAGAAATTCAAATCGCGCCTTTTATTATATCATAGGAAAGTTATTTGAACTTCCCTATGATATAAAACGCTCCGCTAAGGATGCGCAGCTCGCGGAGAGGAAGTTATGCTAACGCAATCGCTCGCGCGCGAAGTGTCGCAAGCGACACTTTGTTCTATCAAATGAAAGTTTATATGCAATCTTTAAAAAAAATATATTATATGTTATAATTTATCGAAACATATTATAGATAATATAATTATTACAGTACTGAAAATAGAACAACATATAGGAGGCTTGGTTATGGCTAAAATAGGCTTTATTGGAATGGGGAATATGGGGTATGCAATGCTTAAGGGAGTACTTAAGACATTTGATTCATCTGAAATTGTTTTTTCAGATGCTAATGAAGAAAGAATGGAAAAAATAAGCAGAGAGACTAAGGTTGAATACGCTCTTTCAAATGCAGAATGCGCTAATAGTGCAAAATATATTATACTTGCTGTAAAGCCACAGTTTTATGATGTAGTTTTAAAAAATATTGTCAATATAGTAAAACCTGATAATGTAATTATATCAATCGCACCGGGAATAACAATAGACAGATTAAAAAGAACGCTTGGGCAGGAAATAAGAATTGTGCGCGCAATGCCTAATACACCGGCACTTCTTGGCGAGGGGATGACTGGTGTTACATATGAATCAAGAGATTTTACTTTTGAAGAAAAGGATACAATTGAGAAAATTTTTAATTCTATTGGGAAAATGAAAGTTGTTGATGAAAGTCTTATGAGCGCGGTCGTATGTGCTTCAGGAAGTTCTCCGGCATATGTATATATGTTTATTGAAGCACTTGCAGATGGAGCAGTAAGATGTGGAATGTCCCGAAAAGATGCATATGAGTTTGTAGCACAGACAGTTTTGGGATCGGCAAAAATGGTTTTAGAAACAAAAGAACATCCGGGAGTTCTTAAAGATATGGTTTGTTCACCTGCCGGTACAACAATTGAGGCAGTTGCTGCACTTGAAAAATGTGGGTTTAGGGATTCATTGCTGGAGGCAACGAAGGCATGTTATAATAAGGCAGAAAATATTAATTCAAAAAAATAATTATGATAAAGGAATAATAATTAATGGAAGAGTTCAAGCGATTAAAAAGGGAACTTGTTTATAAAGGAGCTATTCTAAATGTATATACTGATTATGTTGAGACACCTGATGATAAAATCGTTCATTGGGATTTTATAGGACACAAGGGAGCAGCAGCCGTAATTCCGGTTTTATCTGATGGGAGAATAGTAATGGTAAGGCAGTGGAGAAATGCATTGGACAGGTATACATTAGAAATTCCAGCAGGAGGACTGGATTCAGAGGATGAACCAACCTGTGTATGTGCAGCAAGGGAACTTGAAGAGGAGACTGGATACAAGTCGTCGGATTTAGAATTTTTAAAATCTATTAAAACTACAATAGCTTTTTGTAATGAAAATATTGATATTTATGTTGCAACAAATTTGCAGACATCAACGCAGCATCTGGACCCTGATGAGAAAATTAATATAGAAACATATACAATTAAGGAGCTTCTTTCAATGATTTATGATAATACAATACAGGATTCCAAAACAGTATCAGCAATATTGTTGTATTATCTGAAGTTTTGCAGATAAGCTTTTATTCTATGTGGCATTAAACATACATAATATTTAATATAGCGTATATTTGGTGTCCTATGTTGAAAAGTAAATTGACCACTAAAAATATAATACTCTGTGCTTTAATTGCGGGAATTTTCGGAGGAAGTGTCTTTGCAAACAGCACGGAGTATTTTTATTCACACAAATATTATATATGTGATGCAGTATATTCAATTAAAAATTCAAGTCCTGATAATATATGGCTTTTTTTTAGACTTTTAAAATATGAGTTAAAATTTTATGCACCGATTTTAATTTGCTCATTGTTGCCAATTAAGAAAACTGTGTTAGGAATATATGAACTTATACAGGGATTGTGTATTTCGGTACTTGTGTGTGTAATGAGTATGATATTTGGAATATTTGGTATTTTACCTGCTTTTATATTGGTATTTCCTCATTTTTTTCTCAATATTTATGCAGGCATAACAATTACCTTTGAGTATCTTCATAAAAAGGTAATATATCTCGTTATTATTGCTTTGCTTCAAACTATATTTTTATGTTTTATAACATATAATTTACTGTATATTTATTTAAATAACATTTGAGTAATACCAAATTAATGTCATATATGTGTAATAAATTGTTAAAAAATATTTTTACATTTTACTATATATTGTGCTTTGTAATTAGTACTGTTCCGATATGTTGTATGTGGTTATGTAACCCACCTTTTTCTGCAAAAAAAATGTAATTTTTTGTTTGATTTTCTTGCTTTTTATATATATAATATAGTTTACATAGGTTGTGAAAATAAATGGCACAATTTAGGATTATTATACGTATTGGAGAAGGCTATGCAAAGTGTTATTGAGCAATTTGTTTTATATTTGCACAAAGTTAAAAATACGTCAGAGAATACAGAAGTATCATATAAACGTGATTTGACTAAAATGTGTCAATACTTAAATGCAAATGGCATTAATTCAATAGAAGAAGTTACAAGTGAATCTTTGGAAAACTATGTGAGTTATCTTGATTCCCTTGGAAGAGCAACCACTACGATTTCGAGAAGTATTGCTTCAATGAAAGCCTTTTTTTTGTATACATATAATGAGGAGCTTATTGACTCTGATATTGCACATAATCTAAAGGCTCCTAAGGTAGAAAAGAAACTTCCGGGAATTTTATCAGTCAAGGAAATTGAAGCATTATTAAATCAGCCGTCAAAAAAAACACCAAAAGAATTACGTGATAAAGCAATGCTAGAATTACTTTATGCAACAGGTATGAGAGTATCCGAACTCATTGGATTAACACTCAATGACGTAAATTTAAAATTTGAGCAGGTTATATGCAGAGACAGAAATAAAGAAAGAGTTATTCCTTTTGGCTCAGAGGCAGGACGGGCATTAGTGAATTATTTAAAAGACGGAAGACCACAACTGGTTTCAGAAGATGAGGATGAAGGTGTTTTATTTACAAACTGTTCAGGTAAACCAATGAGCAGGCAGGGCTTTTGGAAATTAATTAAACATTATGGTACAAAGGCAGGAATACAATCGGAAATTACACCACATACACTGAGACATTCATTTGCAGCACATTTGGTGGAAAATGGCGCTGAACTTAAGGCAGTACAGGAAATGCTCGGGCATTCAGATATATCTACAACACATATGTATATGAATCTCGGCAATAAAAGAATAAGAGAAGTATATGAAAAGGCACATCCAAGAAAGTAAAAAAGTTTGCATAATTAATATGCAAACTTTTTATATTATTATAAAATTTATTTGGATTATATGTATTTTTATACAATTAAATCAGCAATATCTAAAATAAGTTTTTTAGTTTCATCCCATCCAATACATGGGTCTGTGATGGATTTTCCATAAACATGCTCGCCAACCTTCTGATTTCCGGATTCTATATAGCTTTCTATCATTAATCCTTTTACAAAAGTATTCAGATCAGAAGAATATTTTCTGTTGTGCATAATTTCTTTTGCAATACGTATCTGCTCCATGTATTGTTTATTTGAATTAGAATGATTAGTATCAATTATTACTGCAGGATTAGCAAATCCTTTTTTCATATACATATCATAAAGAAGAATAATATCTTCGTAATGATAATTTGGAATACATTGTCCATGTTTATTTACGGCACCTCTTAAAATGGCATGCGTCAGAGGATTACCATTTGATGTAACATCCCAACCTCTATAAATAAATGTGTGACCACCCTGTGCAGCCTCTATTGAATTAAGCATAATAGAATAATCGCCACCGGTTGGATTCTTCATGCCTACTGGAACATCTATTCCGCTGGCAGTAAGTCTGTGCTCTTGGTTTTCAACTGAACGTGCACCGACTGCGACGTATGATAAAATATCTGAAAAATATCTGTAATTTTCAGGATAGAGCATTTCATCTGCAATTGGAAGTCCGGTTTCCTCCATTATTCTTGTAAACATTTTTCTTATAGAAATAAGCCCCTGAAAAAGATCTGTATGTTTTTCAGGATCTGGTTTGTGAAGCATTCCTTTATAGCCTTTGCCGGTTGTACGAGGCTTATTTGTGTAAACTCTTGGAATAATTAATATTTTATCTTCAACTTCTTTTTGAACATCAGCAAGTCTTGAAACATAATCACATACGGCATCTTCGTTGTCGGCAGAACATGGACCAATAACCAAAATAAACTTGTCGGAAGCTCCTGTGAATATTTCTTTAATTGCAATGTCATTTTTCTCTTTCTTCTCGGTTACATCCATAGACAGAGGATACATCTCTTTGACCTCCATCGGAGTTGGAAGTTTTCTTCCGAATTCAAAACTCATATTATCAATCCTTTCTGTTTTATATTTATTTAGCTTTATAGCCTGGCGATATTATAATATATTATAAAAAAAATAACAAGCTATTTTGCTTTATATATGATAATATAATTATAAATTAATTTACATTTTATAAAAATATTTAATAGTCTAAATTATGTAATTTTGGAGGGCTTATTATGATAAAACGTGTAATATGGATAATATTGGATAGTGTTGGAGCAGGTGAATTACCTGATGCATTAGAGTATGGTGATGTGGGGACAGACACTATTGACCATGTGCTAGAAGCAAATGAGGACGTAAAGCTATCTAATCTTAGGTCTCTTGGAATGGGAAATATAGAGGGGATAACAAGTATCGGACCGGTAGAAAATCCTGAAGGATGTTTTGGAAGATGTGCTGAAATATCAGCAGGTAAAGATACAACTACAGGACATTGGGAAATGGCTGGCATCTATACAAAAACAAAGTTTCCAACATACCCCGAAGGATTCCCTCAAGAAATAATTGATGAATTTATAAGAGAGGCAGGAATTCCGGGAATATTAGGAAACTATACAGCTTCAGGTACGGAAATTATACGACAGCTGGGTAAAGAACATATGGCAACCAAAAAACCTATTGTGTACACATCTGCTGACAGTGTATTTCAGATAGCATGCCATGAAGATATATATTCGCCTGAAAGTATATATGAAATTTGCAGAGTTGCAAGAAAAATTCTTTCTGGCAATAATGCAGTTGCCCGAGTTATAGCAAGGCCTTTTATTGGGGAAGAAGGGGCATTTGAAAGAACTTCCAACAGAAGAGACTTTTCTATTGAGCCACCGGAAGATAATCTGCTTGTTAATTTAAACAAAAAAGGAACAGATGTTATTGCAATTGGTAAAATAGAAGATATTTTTGTCGGCAGAGGGATTTCGCTTGCAATTCATACAAAAAATAATATGCATGGAATAGATGTTACACTTAATATGATGAAAAAACATAAAGAATGCCTTATATTTACAAATTTGGTTGAATTTGATTCAAAATGGGGGCATCGTAATGATGTAAAAGGTTATGCGCAGGGATTAAAGGATTTTGACCTGAGAATTACGGAAATTATTGATAATATGACAGATGAAGATTTACTTATAATTAATTCAGATCATGGATGCGACCCTACCACTAAGGGCACAGATCATACAAGGGAATATATTCCGTTAATTGTATATGGAAAAGATATAAAAAAAGGGGTTAATCTGAAAACCATGTCAACATTTGCCGATATCGGGGCGACCATTGCAGATATATTTGGAACTAAAATACCAATAGGCAAAAGTTTTTTATGGAAAATATGTAAATAACATTAGGAAGTGGAGGCAGAAATGAACGAAGAAAAAATGTATCACATAAATTGTAAAAAGGAGGATGTGGGAAAGTATGTTATTCTTCCGGGTGACCCTGGAAGATGCAAAAAGATTGCTGCATATTTTGATAATGCATCTTTTGTTACTTCGAATAGGGAATTTACTACTTATACTGGTGAATTAGGAGGAGAGAAGGTCAGTGTGACTTCAACAGGAATAGGAGGACCTTCAGCAGCAATTGCAATGGAAGAACTTGCCATGCTTGGGGCAGATACATTTATAAGAATTGGCACATGTGGCGGAATAAATGATAAGGTTCTTCCGGGTGACTGCATTATTGCAACAGGTGCTGTACGTATGGAGGGAACCAGCAGAGAATATGCACCAATTGAGTTTCCTGCGGTTGCAGACTTTTTTGTGACATCCCAGTTGGTTAATGCGGCAGAAAATATGAATATAAATTACCACACTGGAATAGTACAGTGCAAAGATTCGTTTTACGGGCAGCATAATCCAAACAGAATGAGCGTTGCAGATGAATTATTATACAAGTGGAATGCGTGGAAAAAACTGGGAGTATTAGCCAGTGAAATGGAATCAGCAGCATTATTTACAATTGCTTCAAGTCTAGGGGTTAAGTGTGGCTCAGTTTTTAGTGTAGTATGGAATCAGGAAAGAAAATCTGCAGGATATAATGATATGGAATGTAATGATACAGATATTGCAATACGCATAGCAGTTGAAGCATTAAAAGGGATAATTAATAAAAAAAATATTTATTGACGCAATATACAATATTATGTATAAATCTGTTGTAGTATCTTGTTTTTTGTAAGGTAAAATGTTATAATAATCAGAAGTGTGGGTTAATGTTTTATAAAAGCCCATGTAATAATTAGGAGGTACTATTAAAATGGCTAGAAAAATGAAAACCATGGATGGTAATACAGCTGCCGCTCACGTGTCATATGCATATTCAGATGTAGCTGCTATCTATCCTATCACACCATCATCAGTTATGGCCGAGCATTCCGATGAATGGGCTACCCAGGGTAGGAAAAATATTTTCGGACAAAAAGTACTGATTGCAGAGATGCAGTCAGAAGCAGGTGCGGCAGGTGCAGTTCACGGCTCACTTTCAGCAGGTGCTTTAACAACAACTTTTACAGCATCTCAGGGTCTTTTACTTATGATTCCTAATATGTATAAAATTGCAGGTGAACAACTTCCGGGTGTTATTGATGTTTCAGCCCGTGCACTTGCAAGCCATGCATTATCAATATTTGGTGACCATTCTGACGTTTACGCATGTCGTCAGACAGGTTTTGCAATGCTTTGTTCTTCAAGTGTTCAGGAAGTTATGGATTTGACGCCGGTTGCTCACTGCGCATCAATCAAAGGAAAAGTTCCTTTCCTTAACTTCTTTGATGGATTTAGAACATCTCATGAACTTCAGAAAATTGAAGTATGGGATTATGAAGATCTTAAAGAAATGGTAGATATGGATGCAATTGCTGAATTCAGACAGCATGCACTTAATCCAAATCATCCATGCCAGAGGGGTTCAGCTCAGAATCCGGATATATTCTTCCAGGCAAGAGAAGCATGTAATGAATACTACAATGCACTTCCTGAAGTAGTAGAAGAATATATGAACAAAGTAAATGCCAAGATTGGAACAGATTATAAGCTTTTCAATTATTATGGTGCAGCAGATGCGGAACATGTTATTGTAGCAATGGGATCAGTCTGTGATACAATTGATGAAACGATTGATTACATGCTTAAATCAGGAGAAAAAGTAGGTGTAATAAAGGTTCGTCTTTACAGACCATTTTCAGCTAAACATTTAATTGATGTTATGCCTGATACTGTTAAACAGATTTCTGTTCTTGACAGAACAAAAGAACCGGGAGCAATCGGTGAACCATTATATCTTGATGTTGTGGCAGCACTTAAGGATTCAAAATTCTCAGATGTTCCTGTATTTACCGGACGTTACGGACTTGGTTCAAAAGATACAACACCTGCTCAGATTATTGCAGTCTATGGTAATAAAACTAAAAAACAGTTTACTATAGGTATTGTTGATGATGTTACAAATCTTTCACTTGAACTTGGTGAAAATCCTCTTACAACACCGGATTCAATTATAAGTTGTAAGTTCTGGGGACTTGGTGCAGATGGTACAGTTGGTGCAAACAAAAACTCAATAAAGATTATTGGCGATAATACAGATATGTATGCACAGGCATACTTTGATTATGACTCAAAGAAGTCAGGTGGTGTTACAATATCACATCTTAGATTTGGACATGACCCAATCAAATCAACATATTTAATAAATAAGGCAAACTTTGTTGCGTGTCATAATCCTTCATATGTACGCAAGTATAATATGGTTCAGGATCTTAAGGATGGCGGCACATTCCTTCTTAACTGTGGATGGGATATTGATGGTCTTGAAACTCATCTTCCTGGACAAGCTAAGAGATATATTGCAGAACATAACATTAATCTCTATACAATAGACGGTATTAAGATTGGTAAAGAAATAGGACTTGGCGGAAGAATTAATACAGTACTTCAGTCAGCATTCTTCAAACTTGCCAATATTATTCCTGAGGATAAAGCTATTGAACTTATGAAAGCCGCTGCAAAAAATGCCTATGGCAAAAAAGGTGATGCTATTGTACAAATGAATTATGATGCAATAGAGAGAGGCGCTAAGGATGTAGTTAAGGTTGAAGTACCTGAAAGCTGGAAAGATGCTAAAGACGAGGTTCTTGGAAAAATTGTTACTGAAGGAAGAAAAGAAGTAGTTGACTTTGTTAATAATATTCAGTCGGCAATCAATATGCAGGAAGGAAAGAATCTTCCGGTATCTGCATTCAAGGATTATGTTGATGGAACTACACCATCAGGTACAGCTGCTTATGAAAAACGTGGTATTGCAGTTGATGTTCCTGTTTGGAATCCTGAAAAGTGTATTCAGTGTAACTTCTGTTCATATGTATGTCCACATGCATGTATCAGACCTGTTGCGATGACAGAAGAAGAGCTTGCTGCTGCGCCTGCAGGAACAAAATCATCAGATTTGAAGGGTGTTGCAGGTCTGAAATTTACAATGACTCTTACAGCACTTGACTGTACAGGATGTGGTTCATGTGTAACAGTATGTCCTGGAATGAAAGGTGAAAAGGCCCTTACGATGGAATCTCTTGAATCTCAGCTTTCACAACAGGATGTTTACGAATATGGATTAAAGATTGAACCAAAGGCAGAAGTTGAAGCAAAATTTGCAGCAACAACTGTAAAGGGAAGCCAGTTTAAACAGCCATATCTTGAATTCTCAGGTGCATGTGCAGGTTGTGGAGAAACACCATATGCAAAATTAATGACACAGTTATTTGGTGATAGAATGTATATTGCAAATGCAACAGGTTGTTCATCAATCTGGGGCAACTCATCACCATCGACTCCATATACAGTAAATGCTAAAGGTCAGGGCCCTGCATGGTCAAATTCACTTTTTGAAGATAATGCTGAGTTTGGTTATGGAATGAAACTTGCGCAGAATGCCATTCGTGGAAAATTGAAAGAAAAAGTTGAAGATTTAGCTGCAAATGCAAAAACAGATGAAGTTAAAGCTGCTGCACAAAAATATCTTGAAACATATGAATGTGGAGCAACCAATGGTGCTGCTACAGATGCTCTTATTGCAGCTTTAGAAGCATGTGGTTGTGATAAGGCTAAGGAAATTCTTGCTGAAAAAGATTTTCTTTCAAAGAAATCACAGTGGATTCTCGGTGGCGACGGCTGGGCTTATGATATAGGATTTGGTGGTTTGGATCATGTAATTGCATCAGGACAGGATGTTAATATTCTTGTATTTGATACAGAAGTTTATTCAAACACAGGCGGACAGTCATCTAAGTCTACTCCAACAGGTGCGATTGCACAGTTTGCAGCAGGTGGTAAGGATGTTAAGAAGAAAGATCTGGCTCAGATTGCTATGAGTTATGGATATGTATATGTTGCACAAATTGCACAGGGTGCAGACATGAATCAGTGTATTAAAGCATTTGTTGAAGCTGAAAGCTACAATGGACCTTCAATTATTATCGCATATGCTCCATGTATTAATCATGGTATAAAAGGTGGTATGAAGGGTGCTCAGACAGAAGAAAAGAAAGCAGTTACATCAGGTTATTGGCAGAACTTCCGCTATGACCCACGTAAGGCTCAGGCAGGAGAAAATCCATTTACACTTGATTCTAAACCGGCTACAACAGATTATCAGGAATTCCTTGCAAATGAAGTACGTTATAGTGCATTAATGCGTCAGAATCCTGAAAGAGCATCTGAGTTGTTTGCAAAAGCAGAAAAAGAAGCAAAAGCTAAATATGCTTATTTAGAAAAGTTAGCGAAACTTTACGAATAATTTTATAGCCATTAATAATAGTTTTATATTTATAGGGACAGGTTAATGCCTGTCCCTATCATATGTTCAACACTTGAAAATTAAAAAAAATGTGATAAATTAGAAAATGTGGTTATTCTATTAAAAAATAGTTTTATGGAGACTTTATGAAAAAATATTTATTAATGTTAAGAGACTTCTTTATGGAAGCATATAACAAAAAGACAATAATTACTTATATAGTCATTTCGCTTATTGTTAATCTGATATTGGAAACACTTGGCAGAGGAACTTTTTATGGAGGTTTTGTTCATATGATAAAAAGTCCATATGTTTTTCTGATTAATTCGATGATTATATTGATGACACTTTCTTTTACGCTTTTAGCAAGGCGAAGGGTGTTCTTTATTTCTATTATTTCATTAATGTGGATTGCATTTGGAATCGCTAATTGCGTACTTTTATCTTATAGGGTAACTCCCTTTTCAGCTACAGATCTGGTTATGATTGAAAATGCAATTGGAATTATGAATAAGTATCTTAACTTTTTTTCATATGCATTGATTGTATTACTCGCAATTGGTTCAGTTATAGGACTTGTTTTCATATGGATAAAGATTCCTAAGCTCGATCATAAAATTAAATATTTCAGAAATTCTCTTGCAATTTTTCTCATATTTATTATTGGATTTACATCTATAAATATTGGTCTGGGCTCCGAAATACTTGCATCAAATTTTGGAAATCTTGCAGATGCATATAAAGATTATGGATTTGCCTATTGCTTTGCTAATAGTGTATTTAATACGGGTGTGGATAAACCTTCTAATTATTCAGAGGAAACTATAGATAAACTGCTGAATGAAGTTTCAGAAGATGATAATTTAGATGTAAATACACCTAATGTAATTATTGTACAGCTGGAATCATTTTTTGATATAAAAAAAGATGAAAAGCTTATATTTTCAGAAGATCCTATTCCTACATTTACAGAATTAAAAAATACATGTGCCCATGGGTATCTTAATGTTCCGGTAATTGGAGCAGGTACTTCAAATACAGAAATGGAAGTGCTCACAGGACTTAACATGGATTTCTTTGGACCTGGTGAATATCCATATAAAACTATACTTAAATCAACAACCTGTGAGAGTATAGCACATAACTTAAAAGAAAATGGTTATTCAACGCATGCCATTCATAATCATACAGCAACTTTTTATAGTAGAAATGTTGTATATTCCAATTTAGGATTTGACACATTTACATCTATTGAATATATGAAAAATATTGAATACACACCATTAGACTGGGCAAAAGATTATGTTCTTACTGATGAAATAATGAAATGTTTAAAATCCACAGAAGAGCAGGATTTTGTATTTACAGTATCTGTTCAGGGACATGGCAGCTATCCTACAAGTGGAGATTATGATACTACGATAGAGGTTACCGGAGATTACAGCCAGAGCAGGCTTAACGCGATAGAATATTATTGTACGCAGATACATGAGATGGATGAATTTATTTCAGAGTTAATTAGAGCTTTATCGAAATATGATGAAGATACGATTCTTGTTTTATATGGTGATCATCTTCCTAGTTTGGGCATTACTGCAGAAGAGCTGGAAAATAGTAATATATATCAGACAGAATATGTAATTTGGACCAATATGGATGATATCGAATATCAAAGCGAAGATATAGAAGCGTTTCAGTTAGAGTCAAAGATACTTGAAAAACTGGGAATAACTAGTGGCGCTATCAACAGTTATACCCAGAACAGTAAATATTCTGAGGAATATCTAAATGGTCTGCAAAATCTGACATATGATATTCTGTATGGTGATAATCTAGCTTATGGAGGGGAAAATCCATTTAAAAAGACTGAAATACAATATGGAATAGATAAAATTGACATATCATCGATAGAAATAATAGAAGGAATACTTCCTTATGAAGATGAAGAGGAAGAGACTAGTATGGAAACAGAAGCTTCTGAGGATGATAAAAAATCTCATACAGCGACGGATACAGTTGATGACGAAGGAGAAAGTCAAGTTGCCGAAACTTACGTTCAAATAAAAGGAAATAATTTTACAAAATACAGTAAGGTATATGTTAACGGTGAAAAATATAAGACTGAGTTAATTGATAATGAAACTTTGTGGATTTCATATGATGAAATAAAAGATGGAGATTCGTTTGTAGTAACTCAGCAAAATTCCGACAAACATCAACTTTCAAGTACAGAACCTTATATTTATGAATCAACAAACGAATAAATAACTGAATAAATAAAAGAACACCTCACTAAAATGTAATAAATAAGTAGTGAGGTGTTCTTTATGTTTATAAAAAAAATCATAAAAAAATACATAAGAAAAAAACGCATATATGAAAGGTTGATTGTGTGGGAGGTTGTGGTTGCATTATGCATGCCATTATATGGGAATGTTGCTTTTATATATGCCAGAGAAAATGAAGTAGAGGAATTAGATATAGTAGAGGTAGCCCAGGAAGAAATAATGAACATAAGTTCAAAGGCGGCAGTGCTTATGGAGGCTTCTACAGGAACAGTACTATATGAAAAAGAGGCCGATGTAAAATTAAGCCCTGCCAGTATAACTAAAATTATGACACTGATTATTATTTTTGACTATCTTGATGAGGGTAAAATTAAGATGGATGATATAGTAACAACCAGTCAATACGCAAAAAGTATGGGTGGTTCACAGGTCTTTCTGGAGGAAGGTGAACAGCAAAGTGTAGAAACGTTAATAAAATGTATAGTTGTTGCTTCAGGAAATGATGCATCCGTAGCTATGGCAGAATATATTGCAGGAAGTGAAGGAGCATTTGTAAATATGATGAATGAAAGAGCGCAGGAATTGGGTATGATAAATACTAATTTTGAAGATTGCTGCGGTTTGACAGAATCTGAAAATCACTATACAACAGCAAGAGATGTTGCAATAATGTCTAGAGAACTTACAACTAAATATCCAAAAATACATGATTATTCTACAATATGGATGGAATCGATAACTCATAAAACAAAACAGGGGGAAAGTGAATTTGTTCTTACCAATACAAATAAGCTTCTTAAAATGGATTCCACTGTAACGGGATTGAAAACCGGAAGTACTTCTATTGCAAAATATTGTGTGTCAGTAACTGCATTAAGAGATGATGTTGAAATGATAGCGGTTATTATGGCGGCTCCTGATTATAAAGTTCGTTTTTCAGAAGCAGAGGCTTTGCTGAATTATGGATATGCTAATTGTAAGGTTTATAAGGATTTTGTGAAAGAAATGGAAAAAGCCCCTGTTTTGTGTGGAAAGAATGATTTTGTTGAAGTACAGCAAAAAGAAGAGTTTTCATATATAAGTACAGACGGCACATCCTTTGAAAATGTAACTAAGGAAATTAAAATTGATGAAAATATTGAGGCACCTGTAAAGAAGGGAGATAAAGTTGGAGAAATTATATATTATAATGATGGAGAAAAGCTGGGAACATCTGATATAGTAGCTAAAAGTGAAACTCAAAAGGCTGGTTATTTCGACATTATATTAAAGGTTTTAAATTTATATTTTGTATTTAGTGATTAATAAATTTATCTTTTTAATGAATTTAATGACAAAATATGATATACTTTACTAAATATGCAAAAATGGAGTTTTACATGAAAGCATTTGCTATAATATTATGTTTTTTAATAATAATTCTTGTTTTGCTAACAAGAGCAATTTGGGAAACAAGAAATCTTCGGATAACTGAATATGATATTTTGTCAGAAAATATTCCGGATGAGATAGCATATAATAAATTTGTGTTATTGTCTGATTTGCATAACTGCACATATGGTAAGGATAATAAGTATCTTTTGAATGCAATTGATACAATTAATCCTGATGCGGTTTTTTTTGCAGGAGATCTTATTGTAGGAGCCCATGGATATTCGTTTGATAAAGGGGCGGAATTTCTCAATAATATAGCTTCAAAGTATAAAGTTTATTATGCACATGGAAACCATGAGGCAAGAATGAAACAAAATACCAAGAAGTATGGGAATATGTATTGTGAATTTGAAAAAAAGATTAATTGGAATAACATTGTAAAACTTGAAAATTCATATTATGATTTATGTGACAATGTCAGAATATATGGATTAGAAATTGACAATTCTTATTTTCTTAAGCTTCGCATTAAGAAGATGGCCCTTTCATATATGTATGAGTTGCTGGGGGAATGTGACAGAAGTAAATATAATATTTTAATTGCGCACAATCCACGATATTTTGATGAATATTCTGACTGGGGAGCAAATCTTGTGCTTTCAGGACATAATCATGGAGGGATTATAGGAATTCCACATACGACAAGAGGTGTTATGTCACCACAGTACCAGATTTTTGAAAAGTATTGCAGAGGACATTTTACTCAGGGTAAAAATGATATGATTATATCGGCCGGACTGGGAAGCCATACTATTAATCTGCGTCTGTTTAACAGGCCTGAAATAGTGGTTTTTAAGCTTATACCAAAAGTAGCGGCTGATAGTGAAGACTTATATACGTAAGGAAAGAAACAATGGATTTATCAGTAAAACTTGAAGTATTTGAAGGACCGCTGGACCTGCTGCTTCATCTTATAGAGAAAAATAAAATAGATATATATGACATACCTATTGTTGAGATTACGGCTCAATATATGCAGTATGTGAATGCAATGGATAAAGAAGATTTAAATATTGTAAGTGAATTTTTGGTTATGGCAGCAACTTTAATTGATATTAAATGTAAAATGTTGCTGCCTAAAGAAGTTGACGAAGAAGGGGAAGAAATTGATCCCAGAGCAGAACTGGTTGAAAAACTTATTGAATACAAAAAATTTAAATATATGTCATATGAGTTGAAAGACAGACAGCTATATGCAGGAAAAGCATTATATAAAGAACCTACAATACCAAAAGAGGTGGCTTCATATAAGCCTCCTGTAGATTTGGATAAATTCTTGGGCGATGTTAATCTTGAACGACTAAATGAAGTTTTTCAAATGGTAATGAAAAGGCAGATAGATAGAATTGATCCTGTCAGAAGTAAGTTTGGTAAAATAGAAAAGGAAGAAGTTAGTCTTCCTGATAAAATAACTTATGTAAAAAATTATGCAAAAAGAAATAAAAGAATCAGCTTTAAGCAGCTTTTAGAGCAGCAGGAAACAAAGATGAATGTTATTGTTACGTTTCTTGCAGTTTTGGAATTGATTAAAATTGGTGATATAAGTGTAATGCAGGAAGGAACATTTGATGACATTACAATTAATTTAAAGGAAGCGTAGGATACAGAGTTGGATAACAAAAGAGTACAGGCAATAATAGAAGCTATATTATTTACAATGGGAGAATCGGTGGAACTTGATAAAATATCAGCGGCTCTTGAAATGGACAATGATGAAGTAAGAGATATTATTATGAAAATGAAGGAACAGTATAATGATGAATCCAGAGGAATAAGAATCATTGAACTGGAGAATTCATTTCAGATAAGTACAAAGCCTGAATTATACGAATATTTAATAAAAATAGCAAAACAGCCGCGAAAACAGGTTATGACAGATGTGTTGCTTGAGACACTTTCCATAATTGCATATAAGCAGCCAATTACAAAAGCAGAGATAGAAAGAATACGTGGGGTCAAATGTGACCATGCGGTAAACAAACTTATTGAATATGAATTAGTAACAGAACTTGGAAGGTTAGAAACACCGGGCAGACCATTGGTCTTTGGTACGACTGAAGAGTTTTTAAGAAGATTTGGAGTAGATTCTATTGAAAATCTTCCTGATATAAGCTTAGATAAGATGGAAGACTTTAAGATGGAAGCAGAAGAAGAAATTAATTTAAAATCAAATGATTGAGTATTCATGCAAGGAGGCATTTCAAGATGAAGTGCCTCCTTTTTTATTTTTATAGTATATATTAATTTAAAAAAATATATATTATATAGATGAAAATTTGTGGGGACAAAATGCAGATAGGAAAACTTTTAAAAAGAGCATCAGTTTATACAGTAATTATTTTATTGACATATAGTTCATTTAATATGGTGTTTGCTGATGAAAATGATTTGATTGATGCAAATGATTTATATGCATCATCTGCAGTTTTATATGATGCTGAAGGAGAAAGGGTTTTATATGAAAAAAATGGATACGAAGAAATGCCAATGGCAAGTACAACAAAAATAATGACTTGTATAATCGCATTAGAATATGGAAATCTTTCGCAGGAGGCAGAGGTTTCATCATACGCGGCTTCAATGCCTGATGTTCAGCTGGGAATCAGAGAAGGAGAACAATATGTGCTAAATGATTTGCTATATGCTCTTATGCTTGAATCGGATAATGATGCAGCTGTTGCAATAGCAGAAAATGTAGCGGGTTCAGTAGAAAAATTTGCTGATATGATGAATGCAAAAGCAAAACAGTTAGGAGCATATAATACAAATTTTGTTACGCCAAATGGTCTTGATGCAGATGGTCATTATACAACAAGCAAAGATTTAGCCAGGATTGCATCATATGCAATCAAAAATGAACAGTTTTTAGAAATAATAAATACAAAAGCATATTCATTTTCAAGTATAGATGTAACACGAAGTTTTAACGTAACAAATAAAAATGCTTTTTTGAATCTTATGCAGGGAGCAATTGGAATAAAAACAGGTTTTACCGGTAAGGCAGGCTATTGTTTTGTAGGAGCACTAGAGAATGATAATAAAACTTTTGTATCTGTAGTTTTAGCCTCAGGGTGGCCGCCAAATAAATCGTATAAGTGGAAGGATACAATGAAACTAATGAGTTTTGGAATTGATAATTTTGAATATAAGACAATTTGTCAGGGGAAGACATACATAGATGAGATTATGGTTGAAAATGGAGTAAACGATAAGGTTTCATTGTATTATAATGATGAATTAGAGTTACTTATTGGAAATAGTGAAAGTATTACTTTATGTAATATATATCCTGCAAAAGTTAATGCTCCGGTTAAAAAAGGAGAGGTTTTAGGGAGCGTTTTAGTCAATATAGAAGATAATACATATTGTTCGTTTCCTATAAAAGCAGAAGAGAGTGTTGAGAAAATAAGTTATGCATATTGCATAGAAAAAATGTTTTTGGCATTCCTACCTTAAACAATATTGATATAATTTGAATTTATTGGATATTTTTGTCGTAATTTGCTTGATAATTTACAGATACAAATATATAATTATAATCGGAGAAAATTGAATTTTCTGTTAGATAATTGCAAATTAATTTAATGGAGGACAGAATATGAGTACTATAGCAAAGGTTTCAGCAAGACAGCGCATCGAGGATATACTTGACGATAATAGTTTTGTTGAAATAGGCGGACTTGTAAGTGCACGAAATACAGATTTTAACTTACAGGCAAAATGTGCACCTTCAGATGGTGTAATAACAGGATACGGTGTTATAGACAACGTGCTTGTGTATGTGTATAGTCAGGATGCAGAAGTGCTTGGCGGTTCAGTTGGTGAAATGCATGCCAAAAAAATTGCTTCACTTTACGATATGGCTATAAAAATGGGAGCTCCTGTAATAGGAATTATTGACAGTACAGGACTCAGGCTTCAGGAGGCAACTGATAGTCTGTATGCTTTTGGAGAACTTTACCTAAAACAGACAATGGCTTCAGGTGTTATACCACAGATTACAGCTATATATGGTAACTGTGGTGGTGGTTTCGCACTATTTCCTGCTCTTACGGATTTTACTTTTATGAGCAGTGATAATGCAAAATTATTTATTAATTCACCGAATTCAATTGATTCAAATAACGAAGGAAAGTGCAATACAGCAGGTGCTGAATTTAATAGCTGTGAAGCAGGAAATGTACATTTTACGGGAAGCGATGAAGAAATAGCATCAGAAATCAGAAAATTAATTTCCATTCTTCCAAGCAATAATGAGGATGATATGTCATATGATGAATGTCTTGACAATCTGAATCGTGCATGCGATGGAATTGACAAATATGTAGAAGATCCAAAATATATTCTTACATCAGTGTCAGATAATAATTTTTTCATGGAAGTCAAACAGAATTACGCCAAAGATATGGTAACAGGATTTATCAGGCTTAATGGTGTAACAATAGGTGCAGTTGCTAACAGAACAAATGTAATAGATGAAAACGGCGAGAAAATAGAAGAGTTTGACAGTATGCTTACATTCAAAGGGTGTGAAAAGGCAGCAGAATTTGTTGAATTCTGTGATTCATTTAATATTCCTTTATTAACAATTACAAATGTAAAGGGTTTTAAAGCTACAATGTGTCAGGAAAAACGTGTGGCAAAAGCCGCTGCAAAGCTTGTATATGCATTTGCAAATGCTACGGTTCCAAAAGTTAATCTTATCACAGGCAAGGCTTTAGGAAGCGCAAGTGTTACAATGAACTGCAAGGCAATTGGAGCTGACCTTGTGTATGCATGGCCAACAGCTGAAATAGGAATGATGGACGCAGATAATGCAGTTAAGATTATGTATGCTGATGAAATTGCACAAGTAGAAGACAAAGTATCCTTTATTGCCGAAAAAGCAGCAGAATATGATGAAAAGCAGCAGAGTGTAGAGGCTGCAGCAAGGAGAGGATATGTTGATTTTATACTCTCACCTGCAGATACAAGAAAGTATCTTATTGGTGCTTTTGAAATGCTCTTTACTAAAAGAGAAGGAAGACCATTAAAAAAACACGGTACAGTATAAGTCCAGCGGTGTGATGTCAAGTGAAAAATGAATTAGAAATCATATATTTT
>JBJEMK010000025.1:0-4933 GCA_051879635.1 Eubacterium sp. | reverse complement strand
TTTTATTATACCGGTGAAACTTCACCGGTATTTATTATTAGGAGGATGTTATGACAAAAATCAGAACCAGATTTGCACCAAGCCCAACAGGAAGAATGCATGTGGGCAACCTTCGTACAGCTTTGTATGAATATCTTATAGCCAAGCATGAGGGTGGCGATTTTATATTAAGAATAGAGGATACAGACAGGGAACGTCTGGTAGAAGGTGCAGTAGATATTATATACAGGACACTTGAGAATACAGGACTTATCCATGATGAAGGTCCGGACAAGGATAAAGGTTATGGACCATACATTCAGAGCGAACGCCAGAAAACCGGAATTTATTTGAAATATGCAAAGGAGCTTATTGACAAAGGAGAGGCATATTACTGTTTTTGCGACAAAGAAAGACTTGATTCCCTTACGAAAGTGATAGAGGGAAAAGAAATAAGCATATATGATAAGCACTGCCTTGGCCTTTCGAAAGAAGAAGTGCAGGCAAATCTTGCAGCAGGTAAGCCATATGTAATACGTCAGAATATACCGAATGAAGGAACAACTACATTTACAGATGATATTTATGGAGAAATAACTGTAGATAATTCCGAACTGGATGATATGATACTCATTAAGTCTGATGGATATCCTACTTATAATTTTGCAAATGTTGTAGATGACCACCTTATGGGAATAACCCATGTTGTTCGTGGCAATGAATATATATCGTCATCTCCAAAGTATCAAAGATTGTATGATGCTTTCGGTTGGGAATCACCGGTATATGTGCATCTTCCACTTATCACAGATGAAAATCACAAGAAACTGTCCAAAAGAAGTGGGCATTCATCGTATGAAGATTTGTTAGAACAGGGCTTTGTTTCAGAAGCTATAGTAAACTATATTGCACTCTTAGGCTGGAGTCCTGAAGATAATCGAGAAATACTTTCTCTGGATGAACTTATAAAGGAGTTTGATTATCACCATGTCAATAAATCACCGGCCGTGTTTGATATTGTAAAACTGAAGTGGATGAATGGTGAGTATATCAAAGCAATGGACAATGAGAGATTCTACAATATGGCAATGCCATATATAAAGAAAGTTATTACAAAGAATCTTGATTTGAAAAAGATATTAGATATGGTAAAGACCAGAATAGAAGTACTGCCCGATATAGAGTCTATGGTGGATTTTTTTGAAGAGCTTCCGGAATATGATGTGTCAATGTATACCCATAAGAAAATGAAGACAAATTCTGAAAATTCTTTGGAAGTTCTTACAGAAATGCTTCCTATATTGGAAGATACAGATGATTATTCCGTTGAGGGGCTACATGATTTGATTATGAAATATATTACAGAAAAAGGAATCAAGAACGGACAGGGATTATGGCCGCTCAGAACAGCAGTATCAGGAAAACAGATGACGCCTGCGGGAGCATTTGAAATAATGGAAGTGATAGGCAGGGAGGAAACTATCAGAAGAATTAAAAAAGGAATAGAGATACTGTCACAATAGATAAAATAACAAAGTATTAACTACAAACATCTGCAGACAAAATAATATAGTTTGCAGATGTTTTTGCGTTCACATATAAAATGTGATATAATATTAATTTCTAACACCTGTTGATGAAAGGAGGACTGATGCTGAGCAGGGCACAAACAGAGGCAGTATGTCATATGGATGGACCGGCACTGGTTCTGGCAGGACCGGGCAGTGGAAAGACAACGGTTATTATTAATAGAATAAAATATCTTATTGATAAAGGCATAAACCCAAACAACATATTAGTAATATCATTTACCAGAGATGCGGCTAAAGAAATGAAAAGCAGATTTGAAAAGAACTATGGAGCCAAAGGCGCAGCAGGTATATGGTTTGGTACATTTCACAGTACTTTTTTTAAAATACTAAAATATTCATATAATTATAAATCAGAAGATATAGTTGCAGAAAATGAGAAGCAAAAAATACTAAAAGGTGTTTTTCATGAACTAAATATAAAAAATTATAATATGAATGAATTATCTTATAATGTAGCAAGTGAGATAAGTAAGATAAAGGGAATGGATATACCACCAAAGGCGTATGAACCTGTAAGTTTAAGCAGAGAATCCTTTATCAGAGTATATAAGGCATATGAAAGAGAATTGCTGGATTATGGAAAACTGGATTTTGATGACATAATCATTCATAGTAAAAATCTTCTCAATGAAAATAGAGATATCAAAAGTATGTGGCAGAATAAGTTTAAATATATTCTGGTCGATGAGTTTCAGGACATTAATTCTATACAATATGAGGTAATCAGATTGCTGGCATATCCACATAACAATTTGTTTGTAGTAGGAGATGATGACCAGTCTATATATGGATTTCGTGGTTCAAGTCCTAAAATTATGATGAAATTTCCATCAGATTACCCAGGATGCAGGCAGATGTTGCTTGACATAAATTTCCGCTCTGCACCACTGATAGTAGAAGCTGCAGACAGACTAATATCACATAACTTAATACGATTTTCCAAGAATGTAAATGTGGCAAAAAAACAGGGAGAAAATATAGATATACGTATATTTAAGGATAAGTCGGATGAGATGGATTTTCTCTCACAGGTTTTGAAAGAAGAATCCGTTGTTTTAGTAAGGACTAATCAGGAGGCATTGGAAGTATCGCAGGGATTAAATATACGGGGAGTACTGACATATACAAAATTAAAAAGCAATAATTTATATACTACAGAACCGGCAAAAGATATTGAGGCATATTTCAAATGCGCATTAAAAGAAAATGATACCTCACAAGAGATGGCAAGAATAATTAACAGACCCAATCGTTATATCAGCAGGCAGAAGCTGATAGAAACAAGGGTTAACATTACGGCACTCAAAAAAATTTATGAAGGTAATGTTAACATAATAAACAATCTTAATATATTAATGTTTGACCTTAACTTTATAAAAAATATGCAGGCTCAAATGGCGATAAAGTACATAAGAAATGTAGTAGGATATGAAGAGTGGATTATTAAAGACTGTATTGAACGCAAATGTGATTATAATATAGTAAAATCCCAGTTAGATAAGATAGAGGCAGAGGCAGAAAGGTATAATAATCTGTCAGAGTGGCTTGGTTATATAGAGACATTCTATATGGGGCCTATGACAGATAAAGATAAAGCAGGCAGAGTCAGAGTTATGACAATGCATGCTTCTAAAGGGCTGGAGTTTCCTGAAGTATTTATATTGAATGCAAATCAGGGCAATACCCCATACTCCGGAGCAGTATTTGAAAATGAACTGGAGGAAGAAAGACGTATATTTTATGTTGCGATGACAAGAGCAATAAATAAACTTCATATATATGCTATCAGAGAGAACAGAGGTAATAAGTTAGATATATCTCAGTATATCGGAGAAATGCACAAAAAAACAAAGTAATATTTGTGCATTTCGTACTCCTTAAATAAAAAGGAAAAATATTGAAAAGGACAAGAGGTTATGTTAAAATGTGATTATAAGAATGCATAAATGTCGCATTATGCTTTGCGATATTTATGCAGATAACAATAAAATTTATTAAGGAGAGGAAAAAAATGAAAACAAACAAAATTGTTTGGAAGATTGTTAGCGTTGTTTTAACTCTGGCTATGGTAATCACGTTGATGCCGGCTAACATCGTTAATAATAAGCAGGATGTAGAAGCCGCAAAAACGGTATACGAGTATATGACCGAGAACTTTGAAAGCAGTCCTACTCTGACGGCTATTACAGCAACTAGCAGTAATCCGGCAAGTGGGGAATGGTCATATTCGAGCAATAGTGCTACTAATGCCAAAAAGATAACAGCGACGTATAGTACAGAGTATTATTCAGAAGGTGCCCAGTCACTTTGTTTTACGAATACAGGTACGGTAGGTATTAACACATTCCTTGTAACACTCCTTGAAGGACTTGAGTATGGAATTGAATATACTATATCATATGATGTTCTTGCGGTTGGTTCCTATAGCGGTTCGGCTTTTGCATGGGAGAGTACAACTGACTATACATGTACATCAACCGTAAGTGGTAAGATAGCTTCTAGTGAGGCAACAGTGGACGGCGCATCAGAAAGCTGGACTACAGTTACAGGCTCATGGACAGAAACAGATCCTGATACTACAGACGATGTTACAACATATTCAACATATGCAGGAATTTATCTTGCAAGTGGATTAACTAAGAAGCAGCCTGTGTACGTTGATAATATTGTAATCTCATATACTGAGGATGATCAGGAATATGTAACTATAGTTGATGGACTTGATATAGGAAGCTTTGAGTCATATTCTGATTGGCACTGGGGAACTTCAGTAAGCAGTGCTTCTATTTCAAATCTTAATTTTGCAGTTGATTCCAGCAATTGGGGAACAGCAGTAGATGGTGATATGGTTGCGCATTACTCAGTTACGGGTAGCGGTAATTATGCATATGCAACAACAACTGTCAACTGCCTTCCTGCAGGTGATTACGTTGCAACATTTTATGGAAAAGGAGCAACTTCCAATATTGGTATTATTGCTTTTGATGAAGAAGGCAATCAGATATTAATGGTAGAAGGAAAGGATTGTTCTAAAACATCCAGTATATCAACATGGGACTGGGGAGATCAGGTTACAGTCAAATTTTCACTTGAACAGGATTATTATTGGGCAGATGTAGGTGTATATGCTATGGCTACATCATCAGCTAACGCATGGGGTAATATTGACTGCTTTGATCTCCAGGGACCTGCAAGCGTGGCTACAGCCAGAATATATACAGACCAGACCAGTAATGGTGATTTTGAAAAGGGTGATATCAGAGGCTGGACAATAGAAAACTGTATGGACGATACATCGGGTTCATGGCATTATGCATATACAGTTAAGAATGGAGCATTAGATGAGAGCCAGTTAAATGATA
>JBJEMK010000024.1:0-5018 GCA_051879635.1 Eubacterium sp. | reverse complement strand
AGGTTGTTAAAGGTGGTCGTAATTTCCGCTTTACAGCATTAGTTGTAGTTGGTGACGGAAAAGGACACGTTGGTGCAGGTTTAGGTAAAGCAGCTGAAATTCCTGAAGCGATTCGTAAAGGTAAAGAAGATGCAATGAAAAAGCTTGTAAGTGTACCTGTTGATGAAAACTTAAGTATTCCTCATGATATAATCGGTAAGTTCGGCAGTGCTTCCGTATTACTTAAGAAGGCTCCGGATGGTACTGGTGTTATCGCCGGCGGTCCAGCACGTAATGTGCTTGAACTTGCAGGACTTAAGAACATCCGTACAAAATCATTAGGATCAAACAACAAGCAGAATGTTGTACTTGCTACAATTGAGGGATTATCTGCACTTAAGACTCCAGAGGAAGTTGCCAGACTTCGTGGAAAATCTGTAGAAGAGATTTTAAGCTGATAGGAGGTATTAAGATGGCTGATAAATTAAAAATCACTTTAGTAAAATCAACAATTGGAGCAGTTCCAAAACAAAGAGCAACTGTTGAAGCATTAGGTCTTAATAAGCTTCAAAAAACAGTTGAAATGCCTGATAACAAAGCTGTCAGAGGTATGATTCAGCAAGTCAGACATTTAGTGAAAGTTGAAGAAATATAATCTTAAGATAGGAGGTGTGACAATGGACTTATCAAATTTAAGCCCTGCAGAGGGTTCAAAGCATAGTGATAATTTCAGAAGAGGCCGTGGTCACGGTTCAGGAAATGGCAAGACAGCCGGTAAAGGTCATAAGGGACAGAAGGCTCGTTCAGGATCTCCAAGACCGGGATTTGAAGGTGGTCAGATGCCATTATACAGAAGACTTCCAAAGCGTGGTTTCACAAACAGAAACACAAAAGATATAGTAGGTATCAATGTAAGCGCTTTAGAAGCATTCGATAATGATGCAGTGGTAACAGTAGAATCTTTAATTGAAAAAGGAATCGTTAAGAATCCTCGTGACGGCGTTAAGATTTTAGGATATGGAGAACTTACAAAGAAGCTTACAGTCAAAGTTAGTGCATTCAGCGAAGGTGCTAAAACAAAGATTGAAGCTGTAGGTGGAATTTGCGAGGTGATCTAATGTTAAAAACATTACGCGATGCATTAAAAATAAAAGATATTAGAAAAAAATTAATATTTACATTTTTCATGATGGTGCTGGTAAGAATTGGTTCACAGCTTCCAATACCTTTCGTAGACAGAGATGTGGTGTCAAGCGTTACGTCCCAGTTCGCAGGAGGAGCTTTCAGCTTCTTTGATGCTATTACCGGTGGTTCAATGGAAAATATGTCAATATTTGCATTGAGCATTACACCATACATTACATCTTCAATTATTATGCAGCTTCTTACAATTGCAATTCCTAAATTAGAAGAAATGCAGAAAGATGGAGAAGATGGAAGAAAGAAAATTGCAGAAATCACACGTTATGTGACAGTAGGTCTTGCATTAATTGAAAGTACTGCAATGGCAATTGGATTTGGACAACAGGGAATATTTGGCGACCTTGACAAAATGACAACCTATAAATATGTAGGAATTATTCTTACATCAGTAGCTGTAATGACAGCAGGTTCAGCAGTTCTTATGTGGATTGGTGAACAAATTACGGATAAGGGTGTTGGTAATGGTATTTCAATAGTACTGTTGATAAATATTGTATCAAGAATGCCGGATGACATTATTGGATTGTTTACGCAGTATGTTGGTGCAGCATCATCAATTGGTATGAAAATACTTTCAGCAGTTATCATAGTAGCAATTATTGTATTTGTAGTAGCATTTATTGTTGTACTCAATGGTGGACAGAGAAAAATTGCTGTTCAATATTCCAAAAAGGTACAGGGAAGAAAAGTAATGGGAGGTCAGTCTACACATATTCCATTAAAGGTTAATACAGCTGGCGTTATCCCAATTATCTTTGCTTCATCATTATTACAATTTCCGGTTGTTATAGCTACTTTCTTTAACAAGTCAGGGGCTTGGACCAATTATCTTACATCATCAAACTGGTGTAATCCAAATAATTGGAAATATTCAATTGGTTTTGTAGTATATATTATTTTAGTAGTATTTTTTGCTTACTTCTATACGTCAATTACATTTAATCCAATGGAAATTGCAAACAACATGAAGAAGCAGGGTGGTTTTATACCAGGTGTTCGCCCTGGAAAACCAACTACAGAATACTTAACAAAAATTTTAAATTATATTATTTTCATCGGAGCAGTCGGTCTTCTGATTGTAGCTGCTGTTCCAATTGTTGCTGAAGGCGTTGGTAATGCCAGCGTATCATTTGGCGGCACATCATTAATTATCGTTGTTGGTGTTGTTCTTGAAACAATTACGGCAATCGAATCAATGATGGTAGTTAGAAATTATAAGGGATTCCTTAGTGAATAATCAGGCACAAGTGCTTTTGTAAGTACAATAGGGGACTGGCTTTTTGCCTGTCCCCATTATGCCTATTATAAAATAGTAAAGAACAAGAAAGAGGAAATAATGAAGATAATTATGTTAGGTGCTCCAGGAGCGGGCAAAGGTACTCAGGCAAAAATGATTGCTGATAAATATCATGTACCTCATATTTCAACAGGTGATATTTTTAGAGCAAATATTAAAAACGGAACTGAGCTTGGAAACAAAGCAAAATCTTATATGGATAAGGGATTATTGGTTCCGGATGAATTGGTAGTAGACCTTGTTATAGACAGGTTCAAAGAGGAAGATTGTAAAAATGGATATGTTCTGGATGGATTTCCAAGAACAATACCACAGGCAGAAGCATTAGATGCTGCCTTGGCTAAATTAGGAGAAAAGGTTGATTACGCAATCAACGTTGAAGTTCCGGACGAAAACATTGTAAGAAGAATGAGTGGCAGAAGAGCTTGCGTAGGTTGTGGTGCCACTTACCATATTGTACATATTCCAACTAAAGTTGAAGGAATATGTGACAGATGTGGTGGGGAACTCATTCTTAGAGATGACGACAAACCGGAAACAGTCATGAAACGATTAGACGTTTATCATGAGCAGACACAGCCTTTGATTGATTATTATACATCACAAGGCGTGTTAGTTGAGGTTGACGGAACACAGGACATGAAAGATGTTTTCCAGGCTATTGTTAATATTTTAGGAGAATAATCATGGCAGTAACGATTAAGTCAGAACGTGAAATTGAATTGATGCGCCAGGCAGGAAAAATACTTGCAAAAGTGCATACAGACCTTGGTAATGAGATAAAACCGGGAATTTCAACATGGGAAATTAACAGGCTGGGCGAAGAGATGATTCGCAGTTATAATTGCACACCATCGTTTTTAGGTTATTGTGATTATCCTGCATCAGTATGTGTATCAATAAATGATGAAGTGGTACATGGTATTCCTAATAAAAATAGGATTATAAGAGAAGGCGATATAGTAAGTCTTGATATTGGTGTTATTTACAAAGGATATCAATCTGATGCAGCAAGAACGTATGGCGTTGGTGAAATAACAAAAGAAGCCCGTCAGTTAATGGATGTAACGAAGCAAAGCTTTTTTGAAGGAATAAAATATGCTAAAGAAGGATGCCATCTTCATGAAATATCTGCAGCTATCGGAGATTATGCCGAGAGCTTCGGGTATGGAGTAATAAGAGATTTGGTAGGACATGGGATTGGCAAAGATATGCATGAAGATCCTCAGATTCCTAATTTCAGACAGGTTAGAAGAGGAATTAAGCTTCGTGCAGGAATGACACTTGCAATTGAGCCAATGATTAGCATGGGCAGATATGACATATCGCTTCTTGATGATGATTGGACATTTGTTACAGATGATGGCTCACTTGCTTCTCATTATGAGAATACAGTATTAATCACAACCGGCGAACCGGAAATTTTATCGTTGTAATGACATTAATCATGTATAAACAGGAGGTTATTGAATGTCCAAAGCAGATGTTATCGAAATTGAAGGAACAGTAATAGAAAAATTACCTAATGCTATGTTTCAGGTGGAACTTGAAAACGGGCATAAGGTTCTTGCACATATTAGTGGAAAATTAAGAATGAATTATATCAGGATTCTTCCTGGTGACAAAGTAACAATTGAATTATCCCCTTATGATTTGTCAAAGGGTCGTATTGTATGGCGAGACAAATAAGGGATAAAATAAAAATTCAACATAGGTCTTGCTAAATATTACTATTTGTGATAATATGATAGACGGACTTTTTTTGAAAGGAGGATTTTGCTGTGAAGGTTAGATCATCAGTTAAACCTATTTGCGAAAAATGCAAAATCATTAAAAGAAAGGGTAGCATTAGAGTTATTTGCGAAAACCCTAAGCACAAACAGAGACAGGGCTAATAACTGTTTTATAGTGAATGATGTTAATTATTCACTTATTTTCATGTAAGTTTGTGCATTTATGTTTTTGGGATTACCCATTACAAAATTGCGGCTGCAGTAGTTTTTAACTACTATTAAATATGAAGCAGGAATGACCTGCGTATGTCGGCCACTTGCTGAAAACAGGCCGGCATGTAACATTATTATAATCAGATAAACATATGATGGATGCGCACAACATTTCAGACGCGTTTAGCGGGCTGCGTAATTTATCATAAGTTTACAGGAATTTGACAAATGGAGGAGTAACGGATATGGCTCGTATTTCAGGTGTTGATTTACCAAGAGACAAGCGTATTGAAATTGGCTTAACTTATATTTATGGTATTGGTGTTGCCAGTTCAAAGCGTATCTTAGCAGAAGCTAAAGTTAATCCTGACACACGTGTTAGAGATTTAACAGACGAAGAAGTTAAGAAAATTAGTGAAGTAATCGATGCAAGTCAGACTGTTGAAGGTGATTTAAGAAGAGAAATCGCACTTAACATTAAGAGATTACAGGAAATCGGATGCTACAGAGGCATTCGTCATAGAAGAGGACTTCCTGTTCGTGGTCAGAAGACAAAGACTAATGCCAGAACAAGAAAAGGTCCTAAGAGAACT
>JBJEMK010000023.1:0-5070 GCA_051879635.1 Eubacterium sp. | reverse complement strand
CTTTATAAGAAGTAAGTACATAATAAAAATCATAATTCTCATTAGGATAAATTGAGCTTTTGGAAGATAATCTGTTTCTTATCCCATTAGCAGATATAGTAATAACATTACTTTGTGCCTCAGCAATTTTTAAATGTAGTATAAATACTTTACCACTTAGATCATTCTCTATATTTATAGTAGTGTCCTCTTCTAACGACACATGATAACTCCCATCTGCATTACGTTCAAATGGCAATGTTATATAAGTTTTAGAATATGGCGACTGATATACATACTCTTTTTCAACATCTGCAACGATATATTGCTGCAATGCTGCCAGTTTATCTTGTGGAGCAAGCCCCTCATATTCGTTTAGGCTCATAACATTACCGGTTCCATATCCTATTGGCAGTGCATTTTTGTTTTCACACAAAACCAGATTATTTTCATTGCAAATATAATTGTATGCCTCTGAAATTTTATTATTTGTTATAATGTATCTTACTCCAAGGAAGTTCTCAAGAAGATAATTTTCTTCGGAATTAATATTAAATCCATTTGCAGATGGCTGCGACACGCTTAATTCTTTGAGCAGCAAATTTCTATATTCATTATTTGATGTCGACGTATATATGCCAATACTTAAAAAATCTTCATTATAATATCTGTTAACACCCCAAACTGTTCCATATTCCATGCTGCTTCTCACAAACGTTTTGTATGGTAGATTTTCACAAGATACTAATTCGCTTATCTTATCTGTTAAAACTGTTTTGGAATGCAGATATATGTCATTTTTTTCCTTCTTGGTCAGCAACCCTATTGATGAATTAACACTGTAACATATAGTAGCCGACGAAATTATAAGTACAATGCTCATTATTACTTTTGCCGCATTCTTTCTACGTATGCAAAATATACATAGAACAATGCATATAATTATTGCAGCTAATTCTATTTTTACACTTCCTGCATCTTTGTAGATTTGGGTATAGCATCCATAAAGAACAGTCATTGATGATAGAATGCATGAAATTATAATACGTTTTTTTGAACAGCCATTCCACAAATCATATATATAATATGCTATAAATAATACAATTAATGGCAAAAATGGTATTAGTGACTTTGCTCTTACATATAATGTTCCATTCAACAGCCATCTTATCGCCGGAACTGCAATTATAAAATAAACAGTTACTGATAATATTCTCAAGCGCCTGTTATTTTTCTGAGCAGCCATATATATAAGTGCAAATACAGCAATACAGCCCAGCCCTATTCCATATGCCGAATATATAAGCCCATTTAGAGACAAATCCGGTATAATAAGCTCAGTTAATGATATATTACTAACAGATTCTCCTCTGGTTTCAAGTATTGTAAATAAGGACGGTATAATAAGAACTGCCGACATTGCAACAGATATTGCCATGCATCCGATATATACCAATCCATCTTTTAAAAAGATTCTTACTCTATCTGCCTGCATATTATTATGTCTGTCTGCCCATAAATATACACAATATATTGTTATAACTAATATATTAGCAGGCGCATACAAAAAGCTACACATAATTGATAAAAATGTACTGATTATCAATAAACTTTTTCTTCCCTGGTATATATATTGCCGTGCCCCAATTAAAGCCAGCAGCAAAAACGGCATATAATTAACAAACATTATCTGCTTATGGCTGTGATAAATTAATGGTGCGGCACTAGAAAATATAAATGTTGCCAATGCTGCTATATCGGCATTAGCAATATGTTTTTTTATAAAAATATAGATTAGAATTACGCACAGCATTATTTCTATGACTGATGCAACCATAATATAATCTGTCATACTTACAAAAGGCATAAAATAACTAATCAGAATAATCGGATTTAGAAGCCCATAGTATGCCATATTATATGGATTCTCACCTGCACCTAATTCGTATATAAAATCAGGTATCAATTGATGATATTTATAAAAATACTGTCTGAAATAATCAGCAATTACCGTATGCTGTGTTCCCCAGTCTATAGACGCACCAAATATATTATCTTTTCCTATCAAAAAAAATACCATAAAAAGTACATATATATTTATCAATATGCAATATAATATGTCCTTTTTATGATACTTTACTGTTCTGATAATCATTTTTTACCCTTCCTGTCAACATACTAAGTCTTAATTTTTTTTAACGGAAAATTTCCTACAATATAAATTCTGAAAACACATAATTCCCCACATCAATTCCGCGACTTGTAAGTTTTATATTATCTCCGCTATCCTCAATTAGTCCTGCTGATACCATTTTTCTATTTACTCCATCATAAACAGATTCATATGTCCTGCCAAACTTTCTTATGAAATCCTGCCTTGATACTCCCTGAATCATACGCAGTCCAAGAAACATAAACTCCTCCATTTGGTCTTTTATTGAAAGCTTTTCTTCATTTTCATGAATTATATTAAGTTGAGAATGCGTTAGCATACCCCTAATTGTCCGGATATATTTATTTATATCTTTGATATTATTCCAGCGTGTTTCTTCCATTAAAGATGCTGCACCTATTCCAAACCCGATATAATTCTTTCGCATCCAGTAACCGCAATTATGTTTACATTCGTATCCTGATTTTGCATAATTAGATATTTCATAATGTTCATAACCTGCATCTTCCAGGAATTTTTTTGTATCATAATACATAATTCTTTCATCATATTCTGATGGAAGAATATCTTCATTTTTATCTTTGGCCTGTATAATGATTTTTTCCAAAAGTGTGCCTTCTTCAACTATAAGGCTATATGCAGAAATATGTTCCGGCATAGGGGTAAGGCTGAGTACTTTTTGTAAAGTATTTCTATATGATTTCACACTCTGCCCCGGAAGTGCACTCATTAAATCTACATTTACATTTTCAAATCCGGCATCTCTTATATCATTATAGCTTTGAATAAAATCTTCATATGTGTGAATTCTTCCAATATATTTTAATTCCTTATTATCAGCTGATTGAAGTCCAACACTTATTCTGTTAATACCTGCCTTCCTATATTGAAACAACTTTTCCCTGGTAACTGTTCCCGGATTGCATTCTATAGTAATTTCAGCGTCATTTTTTAAATTAAAGCATTTTCTTAATTCCCTGAGTATATCTACAATAAAATCTGCAGCTAGAATAGAAGGTGTTCCCCCACCTATAAAAACTGATGTAACACAATATTCTCTTATTTTTTTGTTACTGCCGGCATACAATCTGATTTCATTAATAAGTGCTTCTATATATTCTGCTTTAGTATTATCATCATAAGGTGCAGAGAGAAAATCGCAGTATGCACACTTTTTTACGCAAAATGGTATGTGAATATATACTTCCAGTTCCTTTTCCACAACTAATCCTCATCAAGTTTGAGAACACTCATAAATGCTTTTTGAGGTATCTCTACATTACCTACCTGACGCATTCTCTTCTTTCCTTCTTTCTGTTTCTCAAGAAGTTTTTTCTTTCTCGTGATATCACCACCATAACATTTTGCAAGCACATCTTTTCTCATAGCTTTGACCGTTTCGCGTGCAATAATTTTACTTCCTATAGCTGCCTGTATAGGAACTTCAAATAATTGTCTTGGTATTTCTCCTTTTAGCTTTTCACACATTTTTCTGCCCCGTTCATATGCTGTAGCACCATGAACTATAAAAGAAAGCGCATCAACTTCTTCTTTATTAATAAGTATATCCAGTTTAACAAGATCTGATTTTTCATAACCTTTTATTTCATAATCAAAAGATGCATAACCTCTGGAGCGTGACTTTAAGGCATCAAAGAAATCGTAAATTATTTCATTGAGTGGAAGATCATACTTTAATAGTGCGCGCGTTCCTTCTATATATTCCATTCCCAGGTAACTCCCTCGCCTCTGCTGGCATAATTCCATTATAGGTCCTATAAACTCAGATGTAACCATTATCTCAGCAGTTACAACCGGTTCTTCCATATACGCTATTTCCGAAGGATCAGGAAGGTTCGTCGGATTAGTAAGTTCTATCACCTCGCCATCATTTTTGTGCACCTTATATATAACACTCGGTGCGGTTGTAATAATGTCAAGTCCATATTCGCGCTCAAGTCTCTCCTGTATAATTTCCAAATGTAATAGCCCAAGAAAACCACAACGGAATCCAAAACCTAATGCAACAGATGTTTCGGGTTCAAACTTTAAAGAAGCATCATTAAGCTGCAATTTTTCCAATGCATCCCTCAAATCTCCATATTTAGAGCCGTCCGCAGGATACATCCCACAATAAACCATAGAATTTACTTTTTTATATCCCGGCAGAGGTGCTGTACATGGATGTTCCAAATCAGTAATAGTATCACCTACTCTTGTATCCTTTACATTTTTTATACTTGCTGTTATATATCCAACCATTCCTGCACTTAATTCATCACATGGTATAAACTGTCCGGCACCAAAGTATCCTACTTCAACAACTGTAGCATCTGCACCTGTTGCCATCATCTTTATATGTGTTCCTACTTTGACCGTTCCCTCTTTAATACGGCAAAAAACAATTACACCTTTATATGAATCATAAAGGCTGTCAAATATAAGTGCCTGCAATGGAGCGTCCGGATTTCCTTCAGGTGATGGTATTTTAGATACAATCTGTTCCAGAACTTCTTCTATATTTATTCCGGACTTGGCAGATATTCTTGGTGCATCATGTGCTTCAAGTCCAATTACATCTTCAATCTCATCCTGTACTCTGTCCGGGTCTGCACTCGGCAGGTCTATCTTGTTAATAACAGGGAATACTTCAAGGTCATGGTCAAGCGCCATATATACATTAGCCAATGTCTGCGCCTCAATTCCCTGGGCTGCATCAACTACCAGAACAGCCCCGTCACACGCTGCCAGACTTCTGGAAACTTCATAATTAAAATCAACATGCCCCGGTGTATCAATAAGATTAAAAATATATTCCTCTCCATCTTTAGCCTTATATACTGTACGCACCGCCTGAGACTTTATTGTAATTCCTCTCTCTCGCTCTAAATCCATATTATCCAGAACCTGTGCCTGCA
>JBJEMK010000022.1:0-5088 GCA_051879635.1 Eubacterium sp. | reverse complement strand
TAGCAGAAGGAACACCGGAAGAGGTCGCTAAGATAGAACAGTCATATACAGGACAGTATATAAAGAAATATCTGGAATAGAATTATAAATTCTTTAGGTGTTTTTCTTTCAATTGCGCAAAATAAATATTGCACATATATTACTGTGCAATATATTAAAAATGTTTAATGTATTTATGTCAATAATATCTATTGTAAATAGCATAAAACTAAATTATCATAATAGTGTAGAGGAGCGCGCAAAATAAATATTGCGCAATAATTTAGTATGAAGAAAGCAATATCAATTAGTGAACTTGCAAAAAGGCTTGATTTATCTACAACGACTGTATCCAGAGCATTATCAGGCAAAGGCAGAGTGGGAGAAGCTACAAGGGCGAAGATTGTTCGATATATATCGGATAATGATTTGGAACCAAAGGTACATAAAGGCAAGTGGACTGACAAGAAGACAAAAAATATCTGTGTAACACTTCCCGCAGAAGGTGATTTTGCAAATATGTCATATTTTCAACAGATATTGATGAGTATATATGACTATTTTATTGTACGCGGATACAATATTATTATTGCAAAGACATCTGCAAATGATTACTCGGCACTTTTGAAACTGGTTAAGAGTCATAAGATAGATGGAGTGATTCTTACAAGAACTATGGAGAATAGTAGCGTAGTACGTTTCTTAAAGGAGAAAGGAGTGCCATTTGTAGCTGCCGGAAGTTACCCTGATTCGGAAGTGTATCAGGTAGATGTAGATAATGAAAATGCCAGCTATCAGATGACGTCAATATTACTGAAAACCGGGATGAAGAGAATAGCTTTGTTCTGTGGAAATAAGACACATATTGTTACGCAGAGCAGGATGAAGGGATATATTCAGGCATATCAGGATATGGATTTTGATTATGACAAGAAACTGGTTGTTGAGCATACCGGATATGCGGCTGTTGCAGATAAGGTTATAGAAGATTTATTAGAGCAGGGTATTGACTGTATTTTGTGCATGGATGATAACATATGTCAAAATGTTTTGAATAAACTTCGACAGGATAATGTGAAAGTGCCACATGAAATTAAGGTGGCAACATTATATGACAGTCCTATTTTAAAAAATAGTATTCCACAAATCAGCTGTATTAGTTTTGATATAGCCCAGATGGGAGCGAAGGCAGCAGAAGTACTTTTTACATTACTAAATCAAAATAAGGCAGATAAAAAAACGATGCTTGGGTTCAACCTTATTCTTAAAGAATCTACAGGAATATCGCAAGTAAAACCGGCTGAAGAATATATAGTAAAGTAAAGGAGAAGGAAATTTTATGAAAAGTTTTACAGTTTTGGCAAAAAGAACCACAGCATTGCTGTTAGTATTAGCAATGTGCTTATCACTTGCAGCATGCAAAAGCTCGGATGGCAAAGACAATAGCGACAAAAAGGGTGAAGATGGAGCTACACAGGAAGCGGGAATAACAGTATTACCGGTAGAAGGTCTTTCTGAGGATTTTGTTATGGGTGTTGATATTTCATCACTTATAGCTGAAGAAGAAAGTGGTGTTGTTTATTATGATGCAGACGGAAATGAAGCAGACTTATTCAGCATTCTCAAAGATTCAGGAGTTAACTGTATAAGGATAAGAGTGTGGAATGACCCTTATGATTCTAATGGTAACAGCTATGGAGCAGGCAATTGTGATATAGAAAATGCAGTGAAGATTGGAAAACGTGCTACAGACTATGGTATGGGAGTACTTATAGATTTTCACTATTCAGATTTCTGGGCAGATCCAAACAAACAGAGAGTTCCAAAAGCATGGGAAGGATTTACTATTGATGAGAAAGTTGCAGCTTTATCAGAATATACAACAGACTGCCTTAATAAGTTAAAGGATGGCGGCGTTGATGTTACTATGGTTCAGATTGGTAATGAAATTAATAATGGTATGAGTGGGGAAACTTCAGATGTAAATGTGTGCAAATTGCTTGCAGCAGGTGCAGATGCAGTAAGGGAATTTGATTCAGACATACAGATTGTAGTTCATTATACAGATCCTCTTAGTGACGGATATCTTGCTTGGAAAGCTTCGTTATTGAAAAACAGCAGTGTTGATTATGATATACTCGCAACATCATATTATCCATTTTGGCATGGAGATCTGGCTGAACTTACAAAGGTGCTTAAGGATGTGGCAGATACATATGGAGTAAAAGTAATGGTTGCAGAAACGTCATATGCTTATACTGATAATGATGGTGATGGATATGGAAATATTGTATCAACATATTCCTCAAACCAGACATTTAACTATCCGGTATCAGTAGAAGGTCAGGCAGTAGCTGTACGTGATGTTATTGAAGCAGTTTCAAATGTGGGAGATGCCGGAGTCGGAGTCTTTTATTGGGAACCTGCATGGATACCTGTCAATGTATATGATACATCAGCAGATAATGCATCAGAAGTTTTGACATCAAATAAGGAGTTATGGGAAAAATTTGGTTCAGGATGGGCAACCTCATTTGCATCGGAATATGACCCTGAAGTTACAATAACAGAACATGGAGGCACATGGGATAATCAGGCATTCTTTGATTTTGAGGGTCATGTATTGGAATCATTAAATGTATTTAAATATGTATATACCGGAGCAAAAGGCCCTATATCAATACTCAGGGTAGATAATCCGTCAGTTGATTTTGAATATGGAGCAGAGAACGCACTTCCTGAACAGGTAACAGTTATTTATAATGATGGAACGAGTTATGACGCGCCGGTAACATGGAATGAAGATGAAGCAGCAGTGGTTATGGATAATCCGGATTTCGGGGAATATACAGTAACGGGAAAAGTTGATGAAATAACCATTGACGGCAAAGTTGTTGAGGGTGATTATAACACTATCTGTACAGTAAAAGTAACAGCAAATAATTATGTTACAAATGGTACATTTGAAACAGGCGAGGCATCTGACTGGACTATTGTTAATGAAACAGGTGCAGGATGGCCAAAAGTTGATAAAAATGAAGCCAATGCAAAAGAAGGTTCATATTATTATACAGCATGGGCAGAGGATAGCTATGATTTTACAATCTCACAGGAAATTCAGTCAGATATACCTAAAGGCAAATACAAATGTTTTGCGTATTTCCAAGGGACGGGAATAACCAATCCTACAGATACGCAATTGCTTGTATCTGTTACATCGAAAGAAGGAACTATTAAGGAATATTCAGCTGAAGTAACAATTAAAAATGTCTGGAAAGATTGGTTTAAAGCAGAAATATCAGATATAATTGTTGATGAAAATACAGAAACAGTAACTGTCGGTGCGCACATTGCATGTACATTCCAGACGGGTTCAACGGCAAATGGAGCATGGATTGTTATGGATGATGTGAATCTGGTACGTTCGGAATAGAAATTAAAGGCTCTTGTTTATTATCATAAAATAATGTATTATTGGTATGAAATAAATTTAATTTTCTATTGCAGGAGGAACTATGGATAAGGAATTAGTGATAGTATTAGATTTTGGCGGTCAGTATAATCAGCTGATTGCACGAAGAGTCAGGGAATGCAACGTGTATTGTGAAGTGCATCCATATACAAAAAGCATTGATGAAATAAAGGCAATGAACCCTAAGGGAATTATTTTTACCGGCGGGCCTAATAGTGTATATGGTGAAGATTCGCCAAAATGCAGCAAGGAAATATTTGAACTGGGAATTCCTATCCTTGGGATATGCTATGGTTCACAGCTGATGTCATATATGCTGGGTGGCAAAGTGGAAACAGCACCTGTCAGTGAATATGGAAAAACAGAGGTAGATGTGGACAAATCATCGGTAATATTTGGTGATGTGTCACCAAAGACAATATGTTGGATGAGCCATACAGATTATATTGCTCAGGCCCCTGATGATTTCAAAGTAACGGCAACAACCCCTGTATGCCCTGTGGCAGCAATGGAAAATGTGGAGAAAAAATTATATGCAACACAATTTCATCCTGAAGTAATGCATACTGAGGAAGGAATGAAAATGCTTTCACGTTTTGTATATGATGTGTGTGGCTGTACAGGCGACTGGAAGATGGATTCATTCGTAGAAACTACTATAAATGAATTAAGAAGGAAGATAGGGAACGGCAAGGTATTGTGTGCTCTCTCAGGTGGCGTAGACTCTTCTGTAGCGGCAGTTCTTTTATCAAAAGCTGTAGGCAAACAGCTTACATGTGTGTTTGTGGATCATGGGCTTTTGCGCAAAAACGAAGGTGATGAAGTAGAAGCGGTATTTGGCCCTGAAGGTCCATATGACCTTAACTTTATCCGCGTAAATGCACAGCAGCGGTTTTATTCCAAACTCGCAGGAGTATCAGAGCCTGAGCAAAAACGTAAAATAATTGGTGAAGAATTTATCCGTGTATTTGAGGAAGAGGCTCAGAAAATAGGCGCAGTAGACTTCCTTGTGCAGGGAACAATATATCCTGATGTAATAGAATCAGGTCTTGGCAAATCAGCAGTAATAAAAAGCCACCACAATGTAGGAGGCCTTCCTGACTATGTAGATTTTAAGGAAATTGTTGAGCCGCTTCGTCTTCTTTTTAAAGATGAGGTCAGAAAGGCAGGCCTTGAATTGGGTATACCGGAATATCTGGTGTACAGACAGCCATTCCCTGGTCCGGGACTTGGCATTCGTATAGTTGGCGAGGTAACTGCTGAAAAAGTACGAATAGTACAGGACGCAGATGCAATCTATCGTGAGGAAATAGCTAAAGCAGGTGTAGACAAAAATCTGGGGCAGTATTTTGCAGCCATTACAAATATGCGCAGCGTAGGTGTAATGGGTGATGAAAGAACCTATGATTATGCCATCGCTCTTCGTGCAGTAACAACTTCTGATTTTATGACCGCAGAAGCTGCTCAGATACCATGGGAAGTGCTAGGTAAGGTAACGAACAGAATTGTAAATGAAGTGAAAGGTGTAAACAGAGTGTTGTATGACTGCACGGGAAAACCACCGGCAACGATAGAGTTCGAATAAAAATGAAAAGCTCGCAAAGTATTGAAAAATCAAGCTTTGCGGGCTTTCTTTA
>JBJEMK010000021.1:0-5154 GCA_051879635.1 Eubacterium sp. | reverse complement strand
CACATAATCTGTTTGAACACACTTTAATGCATTATATACTGACTCATACCTCTCGTTTCCCCCTTCTATTATAGAAGTCACCTTGGTAAAATCATACTTATCAACAATATTATTCCGGCAGTAAGATATATCATCAGCTCCTGTTACAACAATGATTTCATTTACCTTACTATTTGAAAAAGCTGATAATGAATAGTATAAAACCGGTTTTCCACTCAAATCCATATATTGCTTACATTTTTTGCTGTTCATTCTTCTGCCTTTTCCGGCTGCAAGTATTATTGCCGTAATTTTCATGTGATAACCTCTTCGTAAAATATTAAAAAATTATAATCTTTCGCCAAGTTTTAAATTTGGTATGGCATTTAAATCCCATCCGTGTCGTACTCCATTCACATATTCATAATATGCTGCCGAACCAATCATAGCTGCATTATCCGTACATAAAACAGGAGATGGATAATAAAAATCTATATTTCTTTCTATACAGGCATTTTTAAAGGCAGTTCTTATTGCCGAATTAGAAGCAACGCCTCCGGCTATCGCCAGTTTTTTTATTCCTGTATTCTCTAATGCCATCATTGCTCTTGATAACAATGAGTCTACTACTGCATTCTGAAATGAAGCTGCAACATCAGCATTATTAACCCTAATATTCTTCATTTCACATGAATTTAAATAATTAAGAACTGATGATTTAAGTCCACTGAAGCTAAAATCATATGGTGCTTCTGAAATATTAGCTCTTGGAAATTCAATGGCATGTGGATTTCCCTCTTTGGAAAGCTTGTCTATCTTAGGCCCACCGGGATATCCTAACCCAATTGCTCTTGCAACTTTGTCAAAAGCTTCACCTGCAGCATCATCTCTTGTCCTGCCTAAAATCTTATATACACCATAGTCCTCCACAACTACCAAGTGTGTATGTCCGCCCGAAACTACCAGGCATACAAATGGAGGCTCAAGATTTTTATTTTCAATATAATTAGCACATATATGTCCTTCTATATGATGCACTCCAATAAGCGGTAACTTCTTGGCAAAGCAGATTGCCTTCGCCTCTGCTACTCCTACCAGTAAAGCTCCCACCAATCCCGGACCATATGTTACACCAACAGCATCTATATCATCCAGTTCTGTTTTTGCCTGTTCTAAAGCCTCTTGTATTACTCCATTAATATTTTCAATATGCTTTCTTGATGCGATTTCAGGAACAACTCCTCCATATAAAGTGTGAGTGGAAACCTGTGAAGAAATAATATTGGATAACACATCTCTCCCATTAACAACAACTGCTGCTGCTGTTTCATCACATGAACTTTCAATTGCAAGTATTTTTACTTCCTTCATACTATGTGTATTACTCCTGTAATAATAATCTAGTCTTCTTCAAACTTCAAATCAACTGATTTCCCATCTCTGCCCGGAAACGCATTTGGAAAAATATCTATAACCTGCTGCATATAATCTTCCGGTCTTACCAGTGACGGGCTAAAATGTGTAAGCCACATTTCTTTTGGTTGTGCTTTTGCCGCGATTAAAGCTGCCTCTTTAAATGTCATATGTTTATATTCTCTTGCCTTTAATTCCTTGTCAGGCTCACCATACATTCCTTCACATATAAACAAATCTGCTGCTTCAGCGGCTTTAATAATGCTCTCTGTTGGCCGGCTGTCTGTAGAATATGTTACTTTTAATCCCTTACGTGGTTTCCCCAGTACCATGTCAGGAGTATATATTATTCCATCATTAGTTTCTATAGTAGCTCCTGCCTGCAGTCTGCTCCAGTATAATTGTGGTATTTCCTGCTCTCTGGCTCTTTTTAAATCAAACTTGCCTGCACGCTCTACAATAATACTATAACCATAGCATATAACATTATGATTAACACGAAAAGCTTCTATTTTATATTCACCAAAATCAAAAGTCTGTTCTGAAGACGTTATTTCCATAAATCTAATTTCAAAAGGAAGCTCAGGAGCAATAACTTTGAGCGAATTGACAACCCTCTCTAATCCCTTTGGCCCTATTAGCGTAAGTGGTTCTGTGCGGTCAGCATTCCCCATCGTTAACAATAGTCCCGGCAGCCCACTGATGTGGTCTGCATGATAATGTGTAAAACATATTACGTCTATTGGTTTAAATGTCCACCCTTTATGCTTAATCGCAATCTGTGTTGCTTCACCACAGTCTATTAAAATGTTGCTCCCATTGTATCGTGCCATCATAGAAGTCAAATAACGTCTTGGTAACGGCATCATTCCTCCGGTTCCAAGCAGACATATATCAAGCATATTTTTTCTCCTTATACTAGGACACTATTATGTGTCCGATGATTGTTTTTCTATTTTAGCACAATCGGAATTTTATATCAATTCTGTATTTTCTTTCCTTGTAGCAGGAAATTTAAATTCACTTATCATTAGATTATAACATTCCTCGCACAAGTCAAATGAATGCCTTTCACCATCTTTATGAGAAAAATATCCCCAGTCATAATCAATCATAAATACACCCTCTTTTACAATTCCATTAACAACTTTTATTTCTTTTCCACATTTATTACATACTAATTTTTCTATATAGGTGTCCAAATTATTATTTGTTTTTTCAAGATATTTTCTCATATGTCCTCCTTATAATGCAAAAAAATGAATGCATGTTACTGCATTCATTATAATATACTATATAATTATTGTGTATCGGTAAATATTGTTTTATATTCCATATTTCCACATAATAACTGCGCCTTCAGTAGGTTTTTCATAGAAATTAGCCCTTACTCCTACTGTTTTAAATCCAAATTTATTATATAACTCTATTGCCGCATAATTGCTTTTTCTCACCTCTAAAGTTATATTCCTGATTCCTTCTTCTTTGACAATATTAAAAATATACTCTAACAACCGAGAAGCTATCTTCTGACGCCGGTATTGTTCTACTACTGCCATATTAGTGATATGTCCTTCATCAAATGATTTATACATGCCACAATAACCTATGATATTATTATTATCAAGCGCAACAACATATGTTGTATATTCATTTAGAAAAGATTGTTCAAATGATTCTTCTGACCATGGAGTTGTAAATATATCACTATCCATTTCTGCCATTAACTTAGCATCTTCATATATCATTTCACGTATTGTAATCATAGCTATCCCCTTTCAGAACAAAGTGTCGCTTGCGACCTGACTACATACTCAAGTTTATACATTATTATATCTGCTGATTCTGTTTTTCCTGGCGTTCTCTTTCCGCCTGTGACTGTCGCAGATACTGAGGAATATGCTCTGCAGCTGTCTCAAATCGTCCATGTTTATAGTAATCTGATGCCAATGCTGCAACTGCACCGGCCCTCTGCCTGTTTAAATGAGATGGTGCAAACAAAGACTCAACTTGCAATTTATCTGTAAGAATATCTCTATAAACCGGTATTCCGTCTCCAACAAAAATTACGGATTCGTGTTTATTATTCAAAATTGACACTAATTCTTCTACTGAAATTGCCATCTGTTGATTTATTACAGTAAATTTTCCATCAATAAAAGTATACAATCCTGTATACACCTGATTTCTCCTTGCATCCATTATAGGGCATATTATCTTATTAGTATCATATATATTATATGCCATAGCCTCCAACGTAGGTACGTTTATTATTGGCTTGTTCAGTGCGAGCCCAAAGCCTTTGGCTGTAGCACTTCCTATCCTAAGGCCTGTAAATGAACCCGGTCCTCCTGCAACTGCAACAGCATCTATAGTATTCATATCAAGGTTAATAATCTTTGTCAATTCATCAATCATTGGCAAAAGTGTCTGTGAATGTGTTTTTTTGAAATTAACTGTGTATTCTGCTATTAAAATATCATCATCTGTAACTGCTGCAGACGCAACCAATGACGAGCTGTCAATTGCCAGTATTCTCATACTTCCTCCATAACTATCTTTCTGTAATCAAAACCTTTTTCGATATCTTTTAATATTTCAATTTTTATAACATTATCCGGAAGAATCTCTTCTATTAAAACAGACCATTCTATAAGACATACGCCTTCGCCAAAAAAATAGTCATCATATCCTACTTCATCCATCTCACTGATGTCACCTATCCTGTATACATCAAAATGATATAACGGAAGCCGTCCAACATCATATATCTGTATAATTGTAAATGTCGGGCTGCATATTGGTTCATCTATTCCAAGCCCCTTTGCAAAACCCTGTGTAAATACAGTTTTTCCTACACCTAGTTCACCATTTAGACAATAAATCTGTCCTGGTACGGCTTCTCTTCCCAGTTTTTCGCCAAATTTAAATGTTTCTTCAGAAGAAAATGTTTCTATTGTCATATATCCTCGCTAATACTTTTTATAATAAAATATGTTTTACCGTAATGCCCTGCCATACGAAAGTGCTTTTACATTGTTGTTAACTATCGTTCTAAACTCTTTATATTGCTGTCCTATTACGCCTTTGGGAAGTACAAATGCCCTGTTCGGTGTCGCATATAATATTGCAAGAGAATTCGTTTCTCTTACTTTAAACATATCACTCCATTTAACAAAATCTGACTGATTATCCTGAGATATAGTCACTCCGTCATCATTTATAACATATGTTAATGGTTTATTAATAAAATCACTATCCTTTACCTGCTTATCTGCTTTTTTATAGAGCATTACAGGCTGAATAACAGTAAACAAAAGACCGGCAAATAAATAAACAAGTGTATACACCGGATCCGTTTTGCCGAAAGAATATGCTGCCATAAACAAACATAATACACTTACAATTAATGCTATGCAGCCTGATATTCTTGCATAATTATGATATATAAAAAATTTAAACATATCTTTGGTTGAGAGTTTTAGTTCAAATTTAACTTCCATAACCGCCTCCGTTTTTCAGATTATAAATAATTATAAACAATTATATAATCCATTGCAACTTATAGACGTAAATAAAATTTGTTTTATAAAAATTTTATTATATTTTGGATTTAATAAATTTACTTATTTTTTTATATATAAGAAATGTTACAATTGTAACCATGAGTCCTTTAACAATATTGAATGGACCGACTGCAATCAATACAAAAGTCCATGTGTCTTTAATAAGTGGATTAACTGCTGTGCCTGCTGCTATAAT
>JBJEMK010000020.1:0-5172 GCA_051879635.1 Eubacterium sp. | reverse complement strand
ATACCTAATGGAAAATGTGTTGCAATATTGGGTAAAAGCGGCTCAGGAAAGTCAACCTTGTTAAATATGATTGGTGGGGTAGATAAACCAAGCAGGGGAGAAATATTAATTAATAATGAAAATATTTTAAATTATTCGTCTAAGGAAATTACATTGTACAGGAGACGGATGGTGGGCTTTGTCTATCAGAATTTTAATCTTATATCTGTGTTAAACGTAAGAGAAAATATTTTTGTGCCCATCAGGCTGGATAATCGCAAGGTGGATTCAGATCATTTTGAAATGTTAGTTGAATGTCTGGGGATAGGAGATATATTAAATAAAATGCCTGATCAGATTTCAGGTGGGCAAAAGCAAAGAGTAGCAATTGCAAGGGCTATGATACATAAGCCTGCATTAGTTCTTGCAGATGAACCGACGGGAAATCTTGATTCGGAAAATTCTAATGAGGTAATAAATCTATTATTATCATGCAGGAAAAGGTTTGCTCAGACAATGATGATTGTAACGCATGACTTGCAGATAGCACAAAAAGCTGATGAGATTATTACCATAAAAGATGGGCATATAGTATGAAATATGCAGGATTCTTTTGTGTACAATATTTAACAAGAAACAAAAAGCAGGCAATGTATACAATAATTGGAATTATTATTTCCACTGCGTTTATTACAACTATGATAGGGTTTGGATTCTCTCTCAAATCTATGTTTTTTGAGGATGCATGCAATAATTATGGCAGGTTTGACTGTTATATAAATAATGTATCATCAAAACAGTGTGATATTCTTGAAAGCTCAGATAATATACTAAGCATTGGTAAAAAGAGCAGAGAACCTGAAGCAAGTATGGGAGATTACAATCTTGAACTTGTTTCATATGATTTGGTTGGTCTGAAACTTGATGCAATAAAAATGGAAAGGGGAAATCTTCCACAAAGTGAAGATGAGATTGCACTTTCAACCCAAATAAAAATTAATGAAGAATATGTGAGTAAGGCAGTAGAAATTGGTGAGCAGGTTACAATAATAACTGATAGTGGGGAAAAAACTTATACTTTATCAGGAATAATTGATGACTTTGATGCAAGCAGGATAAAAGAGTATGATACATATAAAGCAATTATTTTTAATAAAGACATTAATACCGGAGAATGTACATGCTTTTTGTCTTTAAACAGGAATAATATAAATTCTACAATAAGCCGTATAGCCACCGATATTGGAATATCCGTAGATAATATTTATAATATTTCACAAACGGTCATTGATGAGGAGGAACAAGGCGTATATGTAAATGACAGCGTTATACAATTTTATAAAATTTCACTTGGAGAAGGTGGAGACAAAAATCTTATATCTGCAATTATTATCGGTATATGCATAATAATTATTATTTCAATAATTTTATTAGGCAGCAGAATGTTATTATCTGTAGGCAGAAGACGACAGGAAATGGCGGTTTTAAAAATGCTTGGAGCTTATCAATATCAAATAATGTTTATGCTTATTATTGAAAATATGATATTAGGTGTAATAGGTATAGTTATAGGAAACATACTAAGCCAAAGTTTACAGTATGCATTAGTGTATATCGTAAGAAATTTGCGCATTAATTCGCTGGATAATATATCGATGAACATAGGAATGAATGTATACTTTGCCGCTTCAGTAATAATGATGGCAGTACTTATTATAGTTTCACTTATTCCGGTAGTGATGGTAGCAAAATTAAGTCCAATTGAAGCACTTGGTGAAAGATATAATATATCAAAAAATAATTATGGACCTCTATCTATAGTATATAAAAATATGCCTATGGATATTGTGCTGGGAATAACCTATGCAATTAGAAGAAGAGGTAGATTTGTGCTTACTTTATTTTCAGTTACTGCCGCAGCTTTTATTATGCTCGTGCTGTTTACTTTCATTGAAAGTGTAGATTTTGACATTGGGAGAAATGGTCGTTATGTAGAAGGAAGTAAATATCAATATGCAGTAATATCTGAAAGCAATTTGGAATTACGTGAAGAAGAATATGTAAAAAGTAATATTCCATATATAGAAACCATGGCAATAACAATATATCCTTCCTCAGAAATTTTTCTGGATATGACTTATGATGAGTATGTAAATCAGGGAATAACCCAATATATGGATGAAAGTCTGAATGATATATTTTTTCCCGGTAAAACAAAAATAAGAGTTTATATTGAAGGTGAAGATGAGCAAACTTATAATAACAACATTATGAAATATGAGAATGTAAAACTTACTTATGATGAGTTTGTGGAGTCAGAAGGATGTATTTTAGTAGATGATTTCTTTTATTTGGATGATGAAGGGCAATATGCGACAAACGAAATCCTTAATGTTAAAATAGGAAACAGACTGTTATTTTGTGCATCTGAGGATATATATACCCATATGCCATTTGATATTAAAAGTTACGAGGTATTAAGCAAAGTTTGCAGAACATTTGTTATGGATGAAAAAATCGAAGATTTCCTTAACCGGAGTAATATATATGTTGTATTACCCAAAGAAGAAGTATATGGAAATTTTGGAGAGACATATTATGTAATAGTAAATATGAATACAGATAAAACACACATAAGAGATTTAGGTGAATGGCTCAATGAAAATGCTCAGAGATACGATATGTGTATATCAGATAATGTTGAAGAATTTCTTGACAGGTATGACACTAATATGATTTTGCTTACTGGAATAGCATTTGTTGCAATATTTTTAACTATGACAGGAAGTGCGTGCATATATTATGTTATCGTTACAGGAATTGTGGAACGGAAAACAGATATAAATATATTGAGAATGTTAGGCATGTCCAGCAAGCAGTTTAAGTGGATGTTTTGGGTTGAAGATTTTATATATGGTTTTCTTGCAGTCTTCTTCAGCCTTATTATAATAGTTTTTATAAGCAATGCAAATTTGTGGAGCAAATTGCAGGTGTATCTTAACTATAAATATATGTGGATTAATGTAATAGCCGTATTTATAATAATTACAACAGTAGCAATGGTTTCAAGCATAAAAGGAAGAAAAGCAATAAATATTGACAATTGATATTATATGGCGTATAGTATATACAATAATACTATACGCCATATAATATTTTAAAGAAAGTAATATTATATAGCAGAAAGGATGAAAGATATGGTTTTTAATACTGGAGCAGCATTATTGGATGCAATAGTACTTGCCGTAGTTTCTAAAGAACCGGAAGGAACATACGGTTATAAGATTACTCAGGATGTCAAGTCAGTTCTGGAAGTATCTGAGTCAACACTGTATCCGGTGCTTAGAAGACTTCAAAAAGATGGATGTTTTAAAACATACGACAAGGAATATGCCGGAAGAAACAGAAGATATTACCAGATTACCCCAAGAGGGAATGCACAACTTGAATTATACCGGATAGACTGGAAAGAATATTCAGAAAAAATTACGAATATGTTTGAAGGAGGGATTGCGGTATGACCAGAAGTGAATTTATGAATGAGCTGGAGAAACTACTTAAAGATATTTCTCAGGGTGAACGAGAGGAAGCACTGAAGTATTATAAAGATTATTTTGATGATGCACAGATAATGGTGGAAGACAGTATTCCTTTAGATATGGTATCACCACAGAAAGCTGCATCAGATATAATCGAAGGTATTAATGACAATAAGGATAAAATATCAAATGATAAGACATCAAAAAATAATACGATGCTGATAATTGTTATTATCCTGGCAGCTACATGTATGATATGGGGCCCTGTTGCATTGAGTGTTGTAGGAGCGTTTGCAGGAATAGTAATAGGAGTTATGGCAGTGGCCATAAGCTTGCTTGCAATAGGATTTGCATTGCTGTTTACAGGATTTGGAACCATTGCAACATCAGTATATTTATTTATGTTGTTAGAAGGAATAAGCCTTATATGTATAACTGTGGGACTGCTATTTACAACTGTATTTATATTAATTATAGGAAAGTTAATTCCTTTAATAGTAAAAGGTATAGTATTTTTATATAAAAAAATTTGTGAAAAAGTAAAGGAGGAAAAAGTTTATGAATAGAGCTATAAAAGTGATATTAATTATATGTGCGATATGTTTTCCTCTTGGTGTGATATTTACAGTAGCAGGAGTTGTTGGAGGAGGAGCAGACTTTATAAATAAAGGTGGAAGCAGTCTTATAAAAAAAGTAGCAGAAGTGGCAGCGGGCTCGATAGATTACTCAAATAATAAAGTCAAGCTTTCCACTTTTGCGCAAACAGCAGAGGAAGGAACAACAGTTATTCCGGCTGATAATATAACGGACTTTGATTTTGAGAGTGGAAAGGGTGAATTCAAAGTAGTAGTGTATGAAGGTTCAGATATTACAATTGACCTTGAATCCGATAATAAAGGTAAAGTGAAATATGAAATTGTTGGCAACACACTGAAAATATCTGCAAAGGGGACGATATATTCAGACACTAAAGTAACAGTCTATATGCCACAAAATATAATATTTGATAATGTGAACATAAATGTTGGTGCCGGAGTTTTTGAAATATCAGATATATTAACGGCGGAGCTGGATATAGAGGCTGGTGCCGGAGAAATATATATAAACAATATTACAGCTACAAAATCTGCAGAGCTGGAGATAGGAGCATGTGATTTTACTGCACAAAATACATCATTAACCAATCCATGTATAGAAATTGGAATGAGTAATTTTGAATATCAAGGGGTATTTTATGATGATGTTGAACTTTCCGTTGGAATGGGCACGGCCAATATTGAGCTTGATAATTATGAGGATGATTATAATTATGATATTGAAGTGGGTCTGGGCTCTGCTAATGTGGGGGACCAAAAATATTCCGGTGCTGTAGAACGCGAAATTAATAATGACGCGACAAATTATATGGAAATTGAAGTGGGAATGGGAGAGCTTACAATTAATTTAAAAAATAGCTTTTAAAATTATTCAAAGCTAATATTAGTAAATACACAGACAATATAACAGTACAGGATATGCCAAGCTTTATTATATTGAAAAATGGTATATTAGTAAAAAAATTAATTAATAAAAAATCCGATACAGAACCTGCCCCTATGCCACAGACTATGGCAAGGGCGGGTTTTGTTATCCAAGTATATGCATTGAAATCAAA
>JBJEMK010000019.1:0-5210 GCA_051879635.1 Eubacterium sp. | reverse complement strand
GAGGTTAGAACATGAAGAAACGAGGCAGACTACGGAAAGGACTGGCAATGCTCTTGAGCTTAGCCATGGTGGTGGGACTGATGCCGGGGGCAGGTACGATAAAGGTATCGGCAGCGGAAGGCGAAGCGTCAGGAAGTGTAGCGGCGGCAGAAGGCTATGATGCGAATGGATTCTGTACGTCCTATGAATTAACAAATGGTACATGGGCGTTAAAGAGTGGTGCGACAGTGTGCGCTACACATGGAGAGACTTGCAACGGCTACCAGCCTGCAACATTGACAACGGGAACGCATGAGGTGGATGGTGATAGTGAAACCCAGGACGAAGTTTATGAAATCGGTAACGCCGGTCAGCTCTACTGGTTTGCGGATAAGGTGAACAATGAATATGATACTTACAAAGATAAAAATGCCGTACTGACAACTAACATCACGGTAAATGAGGGCGTGTTGTCAAATGGAGAACTGAATACGGAAAAAGAAAGTACATTCAGAAGCTGGACACCGATTGGGTATTGGGCTAATAGTACTTTCTATTCTTATAATGGTATCTTTGATGGTGCCGGATATACAATCAAAGGATTATATGTCAAGGATGGTAGCAAACTTCGAGTGGGTCTGTTTGCTCTCAATGGTGGTATCATAAAGAAGGTTAATATTGCTGATTCATATTTTTTAGGAAAGAATATGGTTGGTGGTATATGTGGGCAAAACTATTATGGAAATATAGAAACATGCAATAACAATGGTTCTATTGTAAGTGGCACTGGAAACTATGCTGGCGGTGTCTGTGGATGGAATATGGGGACAGTAATAAATTGCGAAAACACAGGTGATGTATATGGTGGAGAGGTTGTAGGTGGTGTCTGTGGAAGTATTGGTTATCAATCTTATGAGGCTTCAGTAAAAAATTGTAGTAACAAAGGAAATGTAACAGGCACTGGAAATCAAGTTGGCGGTGTCAGTGGGAAATTAACTTCTGGAAGTTTGGAAACATCCTATAATATCGGAGAAGTGCAGGGTTCATCTTATGTCGGTGGTGTCTGTGGATACCAGTATGGTAGCAGCTCAAATATAGATAGTTGTTATAACACAGGAAATGTAACCGGAACATCAGCTGATGCTATAGTAGGTGGTGTCTGTGGAATCCAATCGACGAATGGATTAACAAGCAACTGCTATAGTACCGGTAGTGTGATATGTACCGCATCAGATACAACCAATACTTATGTTGGTGGAGTATGTGGCTTTCAAAGGGGGGCGATAAAGAATTGCTATTATGATAACGGGAAGTTTACCGGTAAAGCTATAGATTATTCTGCATCTGATACTTCCCAATCCGTATATGTAGAAGGAAAAACTTCCCAGTTGTTTTCAAACGGTGGGGTTGCCTATCTTCTTAACAGCAGAGCAGCCGAGGGTTCCCCTGTCTGGTATCAGAATATTGATAACAGATTAGCAAAAGATGCTGTCCCTGTACTTGACAGTTCTCATGGAATCGTCTATGCAAGTAAGCCATGCCCGGTTATAGGCTCTAATAATGAGAATACAGTTTCGACAGAGAGTAAGGCACATTCATTTGACAATAGTAACATTTGTAGCGTGTGTGGAAAAAAAGGAGATGTGATTGACGATCCTGCTATCAGGGATTATAAACCTACGCAGGAAGGAGAAGTATATCAGATAAAATCAAAAGAAGAGTTATATTATTTTGTAGCTCTTGTAAATGGCAGATTACCTGATGGTACTCAGGATGCTTCCGCCAGTGCCGTGTTAAAACAAGATATTGTCGTCAATGAAAATTTGCTTGAAAAATTGAATGCGGATGGAACAGTAAAAGATGATAATACTGTAGATAGCTGGGTTGCCATTGGATATGATGGTATTAAAACTTATGAATATACCGGTACCTTTGATGGAGGAGGACATAAAATCAGTGGTTTGTACTTGGATTCTGAGAATTACAATATAGGACTATTTGGTGTTTCTTCCGGTACAATTAAGAATGTTACAGTTGAAGACTGTTACTTCAAAGGCAAAGATAAAGTTGGTGCAGTATGCGGATACAACAAAGGACTGATTGAGAATTGTACTGCTGTGAATGGAAGTGTTTGTGCACTTGTTACTGAAGGTACTGTTGGTGGTATCTGTGGCAGTAATGATAAATCAATAACCAATTGCAGCACACAGGTTACGGTAGAGTGTTCAGGGCATCAGACAGCATCAGGTGGCATTTGTGGCAGTAACAATGCGAATGGTACTATTTCAAAATGTCATAGCAGCGGTAATATACAGAATGAGATGAATGATGTGCGTTATGGTGGCGTTTGTGGAATAAACAGTGGTAAAATATCTGACTGCTATAATGAGACAGCAATCAAAAATGTTGGAAACTCGGCTACATTTGGTGGCATCTGTGGGAAAAATGATGGGGAAATAATTACCAGTTATAACACGGGTGAAATCAGCTACAAGGATGATAATGGCAGTTTAACTTCTGCCTGGTATGGTGGCATCTGCGGTTGGAGTAAGAAAACAATATCAGACTGTTACAATTCTGGTTATGTTGAGTTAGATGTAACGGATTGGCGTTATGGTGGTGGAATCTGTGGTAACAACGGTGGCCAAATAAAGAATTGTTATGACGGTCAAAATGTCGCTAATTATACAAATTATAGAATTGCCAATTGTGGTACAATAATAAATTGCTATTATCTATACACCAAAAGTGATACTTCTGCTAAAACCAGCGCACAGTTTGCCAGCGGAGAAGTTGCCTACCTCTTAAATGAAGGAAAAACAGATAGCAATGTAGTATGGCGTCAGACACTTACTGGCGAAAAAGATACAATTCCTGTATTAGATAGTGAACATGGAATTGTTTATGCAAGCAAGCCTTGTGAGAGTGAATTTGCAAATACTGAATTTACAGAGGAAAAGCAACATAATTATCAGATAAGCACAGATGGAGCATATCATCAATGTTCTTACTGCAAAAAGACAGAACAGCATGCCGATGTTGCAACATTTACCGTAGACGATGAAAACCATAGTATTACGGCAACTTGTCCTTCCTGTGGCAATTTGGGTACGATTACATTATCTGCATCTGATGCGACATATGATGGTGCAGATAAAGCAGCTTCCATTTCAGGTGAAATCAAAGGCTTTGATACTCCGTCCATTGTATATGAAAAGAAGGGGACGGATGGTTCTTTTGCAACGATAGACTCAACTCCAAAGGGTGCCGGAACCTACCGGGCAAGCATTACTTATACGGTTGATGAGACAAATAATAAAGTATATTCCGTAAGCACAGAATACACCATTTCTCCTGCAACGCCTACGATTGCATGGGAAAGCAGTTCTAAAACAGTAAACTATACGGGAAATGCGATTACAGAGGAGAAAATTGGTGCCCCTGCCGTAACACTGGTAAATGAAGAAAGCTATAATGGTACCATTCAGTATTCTTATCGTACAAGTGGTTCTACAGGCGAATTTACATCTGGTCTGCCAACGGAAGTTGGAACCTATGAAGTAAAGGCAGTGGTGGATGCGGACGGTAATTATGCGAAAGCAGAGAAGAGCATGACACTTACCATTGCATGGCTGACAGGTGTAGCGGATGCAACCCTTAAGGATCAGAGTGGTAAATCTCTGACTGGTGATGACTGGTGGGCACAGAGCGTGACATTTACCCCGCCGGAGGATTACACCATCTGTGGTACGGTGGATGGAACGTATGGTGATTCTTATACATACGATGCAGAAACCGCAGAAGCAGGAACAGACGTTACCTATTACCTAAAGAATAAAACTACAGGTGAGATTGCACAAAAGTCTACAATCGTGCATGTTGATACGACAGCACCGGATTGGAGCGGTGAGAATGACGGTATCAGCATCAAGACAAACAAATGGAAATCACTGCTTAGCACGATTTCATTTGGTCTTTTCTATAAAGAGACTGTGGATGTAACGGTAAGTGCTTCCGACAGTTTAAGCGGCGTAGCAAAATACTACTATTATGTAGATACATCAGCTGGTGAGACCGTTAAGACAAAAGAAGAATTAGATGCACTGGCAAACGGTGAAAGCGACTTTACAGAATGTGATGTTACCGGTACAAATGCTACACAGAACATTACAAGTTTATCTGCTGGCAGTAGCTGTGTCGTATATGTGTATGCGGTAGATGCTGTTGGTAACAAGAGTGATTATATCTGCTCAAATGGCGTTGTGATTGATAAGACATCACCAATCATCAGCAATATTTCCACGCCAAGTAAGGGTAGTGGGGAAGATGCAACTTTGACAGATACGAAAGCGGACATGACATTTACGGCAAGTGAAAGTGGAACATATTTCTATATTGTGAAGGCAGGCAGTGAAGGAGCACCGGCAGCAATTGCTGATTTTGCAACTTCTAATGTAGATGAGAATACCGGCATGACCGTATGGAATGAGAAAGATGGTGTTACAGCTGCTGCGATGACAGCGGATGGCAATAACAAGATTTCATTAAGCGGTCTTACTGCAAATACAGCATATACCGTCTATGTGATTGGTGTTGACCGGGCTGGTAATGCTTCTGGCATATTAAGTCAGACGTTTACGACCTGTAAGACAATGCCAAAGGTTACAACAAATCCTACATTAAGCGGCACCTACGGTACGGCAGTCAGTGCTATGACATTGACAAACGGTGTTGCAATAGCAGGCGATACCGTGATTGAAGGTACATGGAAATTAACGGATGAGGCTTCATCCGATGTTCCAAGCGTTGGAGCGACAAAATCTTATGAAGTAATCTTTACACCGGCTGATAAGTATAATGATCAGTATGAAACGGTTAAAGTAGCCGTAAAACCTACAGTGGAAGCTAAGGCAGTTACGGTAACAGCAGATGATAAAACAAAGACATACGGACAGGAGAATCCGGAACTTACCTTTAAGGTACCGGAAGGTTCTCTGGTTGGTTCGGATAACGAGGAAACCCTTGGCGTAACCTTAAATTGTGAGGCAACAAAGGACTCTCCGGTAAAAGAGGGCGGTTATGCCATTACCGGTATTTCTGAAAGTGCCAATTATGCTGTGACTGTAACACCGGGAATCCTGACAATCAATCAGGCGGCGGCAGAAATTACTGTAGCTGAAACAGAATATAGTAAGACCTTCGGTGATGCGGCATTTGACCTTGGTGTGACA
>JBJEMK010000018.1:0-5215 GCA_051879635.1 Eubacterium sp. | reverse complement strand
ATATAGCTTTTTTATTTTTTTAAATTTGGTCTCACATCATTGACTAATATACAATTTTTATAAATAAAGTATTAATTATTGTTACAATTACATTAAATTGCCTTACGTAATAACTATTTATTAATGATTGGTAAATAATTTTTATTTATACATTGAATTTTTGCCGTATGAATTGTAAAATGAATAAGATAGATTAAAATCACCGGAGGTATTGTATGGCCGGCGAATATACAATAGTTTTAAAAAGTGGTACTGCACAGATAACAGAAAAAAAGTCCCGGTTTATATCACACGTACAGCCGGTAAGAAATGAGGCAGAGGCGATTGCCTATGTTGAAAAGATAAAAAAAGAATACTGGGATGCAAGGCACAATTGCTATGCGTTTGTTATTGGCAAAAATAATGAGCTTATGCGGTTTAGTGATGATGGCGAGCCCGGCGGAACAGCAGGGAAACCTATACTTGAAGTACTGACAGGTAACGATATACACGATGCAGTAATTGTTGTGACAAGGTATTTCGGAGGAGTTCTTCTGGGAACAGGAGGACTGGTAAGAGCATATTCCATGGCAGCAAGAATGGGACTGGATAATGCAGTTAAGGTTACTAAAAGACAGGGAGTAAGCATTGATATTTTAACGGACTATACAGGACTGGGTAAAATACAGTATATAATGAGACAGACAGGTGTTTTTGAACACTCAATAGATTATACCGATAAAGTGATTGTTAAAGCAATTGTACCATCAGAATTATTTGATATGTTTAATAAGAAAGTTACAGAGGCTACATCGGGGAAAGCTTCTTTTGAAAATATAAAAGATGTGTATTATGGAAATGCACAGGAAGATTTTATAATCTTTGATTAACAATAGTGAGTGACAGAAAGGATAATGTACATGGAAATTTTATTACATTTACAGGATTTAAGAACAGAAATTCTTAATAAGATAATGCTTATAGTTACTGAATTTGGAGCAGAAGTAGTTATGGTAGCTATTATATGTATTATGTTTTGGTGCATAAATAAAAAGTTTGCATATAAACTCGGATTCATATATTTTATATCAGGACTGCTGGCGCAGATTTTAAAGGCTGTATATGCGGTTCCAAGACCATGGATTAAATATAAATCTCAGGGAGTTACAGCAGTAGAGGCGGCAAAAAGTGGAGCAACCGGATATTCATTCCCAAGTGGGCATACACAGGGAGCAACTGCGTTATGGGGCACTTTTGCATATTATGCCAAAAAAGTATGGATACAGATTGTCTGCTTTATTATTGTTGCAGGAGTAATTTTCTCACGATTGTATCTTGGTGTTCATACACCACTGGATGTATGTGTGGGATTTATAATTACAATATTAGTAATAATGGCGGTTACATATCTTGTAGACAGCAAGAAGATATACAGGATGAACCAGACAGTTCTGGCAGCAATTCTGCTGCTTATACCACTTGCTATGGTTGTTGCAGGGATTGCCATGCTTTTGTCAGGAAAAGCTGACGAGGAAAACCTTGCAGATTATTTTAAGTCAGCGGGGGCAGCTTTTGCTTTTGTATTTGGATGGCTCATAGAAACTAATTTAATTGATTTTGACGAAAGACGCGGCAGTATATATATTCAGATTATTAAAGCTGTAATTGGAATTGGTGTGGTGCTTGTATTAAAGACTGGAATAAAGGCGATTTTTGGAGAAACACTTCTGGTAGATTTCATAAGATATGCAGTTGTAGTTTTCTGGGTGGTTTGTATTTATCCTTTTATTCTTAAGCTTGCATATAATTCATATGATAAGAAAAAGACTATGGCATCAGATGAAGAAGATATTAATGAAACTAAAGAATAGTTTTTCGAAAGGAGCATATAATGACAGCATCGGCAAAGAAGGCAGCATATAAAAAAATGTCTAAAGGCCTTATAGAGAATCTTGGCAAAAGAAATATAGAGGCATTTTATTGTGATAATTGTATAGAAGTTTTGGATAAAGTAAAGGAACTTGTTCCTGAAGGCTCAAGTATCGGCTGGGGAGGAACGGAAACGTTTAAAGAAACAGGAGTACTTGATATGCTCAAGAAAGGCAATTATATTTTAAATGACCGTTCATGTGCGAAAACTCCTGAAGAAGTAAGAGAGATATATCTCAAACATTTTGACAGTGATTTCTTTTTTATGAGTTCAAATGCAATCACATTGGATGGTGAACTTGTAAATATAGATGGAAATGCCAACAGGGTAGCATGTTTGTGTTATGGTCCTAAAAAAGTTATAATGATTGTCGGCATGAACAAAGTAGTCAAAACTGTTGAAGACGGAATTGACAGGATAAGGGTTAATTCATGTCCTCCAAATGCAGCACGTTTAAATCTTAAAACTCCATGCGGAGTTACAGGAAATTGTGCAGAGTGTTTAAGTGACCAGTGCATGTGCTGTCAGATAGTAGTAACAAGAATGACAAGAAACAAAGATAGAATAAAAGTAATACTTATTGGAGAAGAATTAGGATTTTAATTAATATTTTAATACTTTTGGGAAGCAATCTCTTGATGTGGGGGCGGAATATTAAGAGAGCAGGAATGAAAAATGAAAAGAGAAGATGTTAGAAACATAGCAATTATAGCTCATGTAGACCATGGAAAAACTACACTGGTTGATGAATTATTAAAGCAGAGTGGAGTTTTCAGAGCTAATCAGGAAGTGGCAGAGAGAGTAATGGATTCCAATGATATAGAAAGAGAAAGAGGGATTACTATTCTTTCTAAAAACACAGCTGTGTTTTACAAAGATATAAAGATAAATATTATTGATACTCCGGGACATGCAGATTTTGGAGGAGAAGTTGAACGTGTACTAAAGATGGTAAATGGTGTGATACTTGTTGTTGATGCGTTTGAAGGTGCAATGCCACAGACAAAGTTTGTATTAAAAAAAGCATTAGAACTTAATCTGCCTGTAATAGTATGTATCAATAAAATTGACAGGCCAGAGGCAAGACCAGCAGAGGTAATTGACGAAGTTCTGGAACTGTTCATAGAATTGGATGCAAGTGAAGAACAATTAGATTGTCCATTTGTATATGCGTCTGCAAAGACAGGACATGCAATACTTGAACTGGATGATACTCCACAGTCAATGGAGCCATTATTTGAAACAATAATTAATTCAATACCGGCTCCTGAAGGAGACCCGGATGCAGGTACACAGGTACTTATAAGTACAATAGACTATAATGAATATGTTGGACGCATTGGCGTTGGCAAGGTTGATAATGGAACAATAAAAGTCAATCAGGATGTAGTGCTTGTCAATGCACATGAACCTGACAAATGCCAAAAAGTAAAAATCAGCAAGCTTTATGAGTTCGATGGTTTAAATAAAGTAGAGGTTAAGGAGGCGACAGTTGGCTCTATTGTTGCCATTTCAGGTATCTCAGATATTCATATCGGAGATACAATATGCTCACCTGAAACCCCTGAGGCAATTCCATTCCAGAAGATTTCAGAACCTACTATTGCAATGCAGTTTATGGTTAATGACAGCCCTCTCGCCGGCAGAGAAGGAAAATTTGTTACATCCAGGCATTTACGAGACAGGCTGTTTAGAGAATTAAATACAGATGTCAGCCTGAGAGTTGAAGAAACGGATACAACCGAGAGCTTTAAAGTATCAGGACGTGGAGAACTTCATTTATCAGTGCTTATTGAAAATATGCGCCGGGAAGGATATGAATTTGCTGTAAGCAAGGCAGAAGTTCTTTATAAAGAAGATGAAAATGGCAAGAAGTTAGAGCCTATGGAAAAGGCTTATGTAGATGTTCCTGAGGAATTTTCCGGTGTTGTTATTGAAAAGCTTAGTGGAAGAAAAGGTGAACTTCTTGGCATGACAGCTGCAAGCGGCGGATATACAAGACTTGAGTTTTCTATTCCATCAAGGGGCCTTATCGGATATAGAGGAGAATTTATGACTGATACAAAAGGCAATGGAATTCTTAATACAATTTTTGATGGATATGGTCCATATAAAGGAGATATTGCATATAGAAAACAGGGCTCCCTTATAGCATTTGAAGCAGGAGAGGCAATTACTTATGGATTATTTAATGCACAAGAGAGAGGACAATTGTTTATAGGTCCCGGAGAAAAAGTTTATGCAGGAATGATAATAGGGCAGAATGGGAAATCAGAGGATATAGAGGTAAATGTATGTAAGAAAAAGCAACTTACAAATACACGGGCCTCAGGTTCAGATGAAGCATTAAAACTTACTCCTAAAAAGGTTATGAGTCTGGAGCAGAGCCTGGAATTTATTGATACTGATGAACTTCTGGAGGTTACTCCAAAAAATCTTAGAATCAGAAAGAAAATTTTAGATCATACAATGCGTAAAAGAGATGAAATGCGTAGACAGGCATCTCAAAAATAAAGGAAAGAGCATAAAAAGTATATATGGATATTAAAGATATATTAAGTAAAGTAGACCATACATTACTTTCTCAGACTGCAACATGGCACGAAATAAGACAAATTTGTGATGATGGTATAAGATATGGCACAGCTTCTGTATGTATACCACCTTCTTATGTAAAAAGTGCGTGTGATTATATTAGCAGTCAGAAAAGTAAATTAAAAGTATGTACAGTAATAGGGTTCCCTAATGGATATAGTACAACAGCCGTAAAGTGTTTTGAAGCATCTGATTCAGTGAAAAACGGAGCAGATGAAATTGATATGGTAATAAACCTTGGATGGCTTAAAGATAAAAGGTATTCTGATATTTTAAATGAAATATCAGAAGTTAAGAAGTCATGTAATGGAAGAATTCTAAAGGTTATAATTGAGACATGCCTGCTTACAGAACAGGAAAAAATAAAAATGTGTGAACTTGTATCTGAATCAGGAGCTGATTTTATAAAGACATCAACCGGTTTTTCAACCGGAGGAGCAACTTTTGAAGATATAAATTTATTTGCTGAGAATGTTAACCCGGACATTAAAATAAAAGCAGCCGGTGGCATTGCTTCTATAGAAGATGCAGAAAAGTTCATAGCATTAGGCGCCGATAGATTAGGAACAAGCAGAATCGTAAAAATAGTAAAACAATAGTTACATCCCTTTTTTCAAAATCGACTTTTTCAACTCTTCAAAAGCCTCCGAGTATTTTGTTGATACAGCGGTAGGATTACCTTTAAGCAAATTTAAAGATGTAAATCCTAAA
>JBJEMK010000017.1:0-5263 GCA_051879635.1 Eubacterium sp. | reverse complement strand
TATATGAAGGCATTGAAGAAATGCTTATACGATTAAAGGAAAATGGTAAAATAGTTGCATTAGCAACTTCAAAACCCCAGTGTATGGCGGAGGAAGTACTAAGATATTTTAAAATAGAACAATATTTTGATATTGTTACAGGTGCATTATTGACAGAACAAAGAACTAAAAAAGCAGAAGTTATAGAGGAAGTATTTAATCTTGCGGGAATAACAAAAGATAGTAAAGACAGTGTAGTTATGATTGGTGACAGAAGCTATGATATGATTGGAGCAAAGTTGATGGGGATAGATGGTATAGGGGTGACCTATGGTTTTGGAACGAAGAGGGAACTTCTTGATAATGGTGCAGTGTGTACTGCAGATTCTCCTACAGAACTTCTAAAGTTACTTAATTGTTTTTAATAAGTAGCAACAATTACTAAATGAGCTCATTGCATTTGAAATATAAGTATGTTAATATTGCATAGTACAATGATTTGAAAAGTTAAATGAGAATGGAAAGAGGTTTATATATGAAAAATCTGATTAATTTTAAAGATTATACAAAAGAAGAATTAGAAGGTATTTTGGATATGGCTTATGATATGAAGCAGAATCCTGAAAAGTATAGTGAGGTACTTAAAGGTAAAAAACTATATACTCTTTTTGAGAAAACATCTACCAGAACATTTCTTTCATTTACAACAGGAATCACCGAACTTGGTGGTACATACTATAACCAGAAATGGGAGGACAGCAATTTTGTTCTGGGAGATACCGTTTCAGAGGTAAAATACCTTGGACATAATGTTGATATTATTATGGCACGTTTAAAGAGAAGTGAAACTACTGATATTTTTGGAACCAATTCCATTGTTCCATTTATTAATGGATGTGATAATACGTTTCATCCATGTCAGGCAATGGCAGATATGCTGGCAATAAAAGAGCAGTATGGAACATATGAAGTTAAGGTTTTATATATAGGGGCAAAGAACAATACATTTAATTCATTAACAGAAGCATTATGTAAGCTTGGTGGAACAATGTATGGTTTAACACCACTTGTAAATGATATGGGTGTGGGTGATGAGTTCTATAATGACTTGAAGGCTACTGGGCATTATATAGAAGTTAATCCTGCAAGTTCAAAAGAAGATATTAAAAAAATAGCAGAAGATATGGATGTTATATATACTGATACATGGGTTGACATGGAATTCTTTAATAATCCTGAATATGCTCAGAAAAAAGAGGAAACTATTGCAAAAATGCTGCCATATCAGATTAATAGTGAATTGCTGGAAAATAGTAAAGCAATAGTTTTGCATGATATGCCAATGCACATTGGATATGAAATTTCACAGGAAGTAGTAGATAGTAATTTAGATTATATTATTAACCAGGCAGAAAACAGAAGACATGCTGAAAAGGCAATCATGGTACATCTGCTTAAGGAGTGTTAAGAGTAATGAAAGAAAAAGTATCAATTGGTAGAGTCTGGGGAGCTTTTTATCCGGCTTTACTCTATTTATTATTACAGTTTGTTGTGAGTATTGGATATCAGACCGTTTTAAGTGTAAATTATGCTGCTTCGCATACTTCATTATCAGAATCGGAATTAAAAATATTAATGCAGGAATATCTGAATAATCGTTTGAATCAGGATGCGGTCATGCTTACACTGATATGTGCGGCTATAATCACACCTATTGTTGTCATTTTATTTTGGCTTGATAATAAAAAGGATAAAAAGGCGGGAAGATATTGTAAATATTATGTTGATCCAATGAAGTTTTTGCTCATAATTCCAATGTCAATATTTGGTATGTTTGCAGGCAGCTATTTTTCATCATTATGTGCTGTTTATATGCCTGAATCATGGATTGCATCATTTGAAAGTGTGGAAGAAGCACTCTATGGTGGAAATATTATCGTACAATTCATTGGAATTGCAATTATAGGGCCTATTGCAGAAGAACTCATTTTTAGAGGTATGTGTTATGTGCGGTTAAAACGTTTTACTAATGTACTTGTTGCTGCAATTATTTCTTCCGTTTTTTTTGGTATTTTTCATGGGAATGTTGTTCAGGGGATATATGCAACGCTTTTGGGTTTGATGCTTGTATTTGTATATGAGAAATACAAATCAATTTGGGCGCCAATAATCTTTCATATGACATCAAATTGTATATCACTCATGATAAGTACGGCGTTTTCAACGATAAGCACTGGTGATGAGGCAATTTCTTCTGTGGAAATGGCAGTGGCATGTATGATATATACAATTATTTTCGGAGTATTGTTAGCCGGAATAATAACAATTATGGCATTCTGTGTCAAACCACAAAAAGAGGAATAATTATATAAACAGTATTTGGAGGAGATATGAAGGTACTTACAGTAGCAATACCGAGTTACAATTCACAGGATTATATAGAAAAAAGTATACGTAGTGCGTTAACAGCAGGTGATAAAGTAGAGATACTTGTAATTGATGATGGCTCTACAGATAAGACTTTAGAAATTGCGCAGTTTTATGAAAAACGCTATCCTAATATAGTAAGAGCAATTCATAAAGAAAATGGTGGTCATGGCGATGCCGTTAATTGTGGTATTAAAAATGCAACAGGTGTTTATTTTAAAGTTCTTGACAGTGATGATTGTCTGGGAACTAATGCTCTAAATCAGGTTGTTGAGTTTTTGGAGAGTACAATTCTTGAAGAAAATCTTATGGATATGGTAATATCTGATTTTTTATATGACAAGCAGGGCGTAAAACATAAAAAGGTTATGGGATATAAGGGGGCTATGCCTAAACATCGTGAATTTGAGTGGAAGGATGTTAAGTTTGGAGACACACAGTATCTTCTTATGCATTCAGTAATATACAGAACACAAATTTTGCGTGATTGTAAACTGGAGCTTCCGAAACATACATTTTATGTGGATAATATTTATATATTCCAGCCACTTCCTTATGTTAAGAAGATGTATTATCTTGATGTGGTTTTATATAAATATTTTATTGGAAGAGATGACCAGTCCGTGCATGAAGATGTAATGATGAAAAGAATAGACCAGCAGATTCGTGTTACTAAATTAATGATTGATATATATAATTCTTCTGAAGATATTGTATATGAGAAGAAATTAAAAAAAGCAATGTTTCATTATCTAGATATGATGATGTGTGTATCATCAATTATGCTTATACTGATAAATACAGAAGAATCACTAAATCAAAAAAAGGACTTGTGGCGTTATCTTAGAACCACAAACCCTGATTTATATATTAAGTCCAGATATAGCAGTCTTGGAATAGCAATGAACCTAAAAGGAAAGGCTGGCAGAAAAGCATCTATATTTGCATATAGAATTGCACAAAAATTATTTGGCTTCAATTAGAACATGTTCTTCACGGAAAAACAGTTTGTATACCACAGGGTACATTATTGAAGCAAGAACAATGGCACCTGCAGCATCAAGAATAGAATGCTGCTTTAAAACCATAGTGGAAATACATATTAATATAGTCAATATGAGAGAGGCTGTTTTGATGAACGGTCTCTTTTTTCCATATGTGCTTTTGGACAATGCAATATGACAACAGATAGAATTATAAACATGTATGCTCGGAAATACATTTGTTGAAGTATCAATACCATATAACTTTGATATTATTACTGTAAAAATATTGTTTCTTGATGCCAGCATATCTTCAGTCAGTCTTAATTCCTGACCATTTGGGAAAACAGTATATATGAGCAGGCAAATAGAACATCCTATGAACATAAAAGCACATAATTGCTGAAAATCCTTTGTGTTTGTGTAATACAGGCACAAAAAAACAGCAGGAACATATAAAAACCATAGTAAATATGGTATAATAAAATATTCACAAAACGGAATAATGTCATCAATAGGACAATGTATTATTGTATATTCCGTGGTTATGTGATTTTCTAAAAACAAAAACCAAGGAAGATAAATAAACGGAAGGTATAAAAGAGGCCATGCCTGCTTATTTTTTTTAAAAAAGTTAATCATATTAGCTCCAATTATGCATGTGAAATTATCTGATTATAAAATGCATTTTTTTCTGTGAATTGTAAAATGATATATTGGTACATTGCTCCCATGTTTCACCATCTGTATGAACAGCCATAGGTGAATCACAGGATATATCAAGCTGTTTACATTTATATGTGTTAATACCATTATGACCAATGTGTTTACCCTTTGCTGCGAAAGGGAATAGTGAGAGCATCTTCAGTTTGGGAATATGTTCTACTGCACATATATCTAATAATCCATCAGATGCATCAGCATCAGGACAGAACTTAAAACCGCCACCTTCATATTTATGTATATGGGCTGATACGAATAACATTCCCTTAAGCTGCACTTCTTCCAAATTGTTAAATGTCATTTTTGCGTTACATCTGTGCAATTTTAGCATCTGTGTAACTCCAATTATTGTATATGAAAGTTTGCCTAAATGCAACTTATTTAAGAATTTTTTTGTGTTTGAATAATTTGCCCCTTCACATACAAAAGCGTCATAACCAATTCCGCTGCTGACAACAAACCGATGTTCTTTATCATTAATTCTGCAAATACCATAATCCAACCAGTCAAATTCAGTGGGATTAATAATAGACATTACCTGTTCTTTAAAGTTTTTGGGGAATTGCATGTCCCTTATAAAATCATTACCTGAACCTGTCGGAATTATACCAAAAGTGATATTATCAAAACTGGATATACCATTAATGACTTCATTTAAAGTTCCATCACCTCCAAGTATTATAATGCGTTTGTCTGTAGAATCATTTTGAGATATATTATTAGCAGCAAGAGTAGCATCACCAGGCTTGGCCGTAATGTAAGAAGTATAATTTATGTTATTAGAATCAAGTATTAATTTGGTGCGACGCCAGAGTTTTATCCCTTTTCCTGACTTGGAATTGGGATTTATTATAAAATGATATTCCATAATTTCTCCTATGTATAAATATTTATGATTTTATTATAACACAAAATAGAAATTGGTTGTTATATATTTGCTTTGAATAAAAAGGGCTTAATCAAAAAGATTGAATGAAAAATTAGAAAAAATGTTGACAATTTAAAAAGTATTTATTATACTAACAAAGCATGCAAACGCACAGCATATGAACAAAGTCTCGAGAACAGGTTCTCTCGCCCATGTTCATATCCCAATGCAAATATTCAAAACAATATATTTACGAAAGTAAACTTTCGAAGCAATTGTTTGA
>JBJEMK010000016.1:0-5349 GCA_051879635.1 Eubacterium sp. | reverse complement strand
GAGTATTTTTATTATATAGGAAATTCAGAGGAATTTCCTATATAATAAAAAAAGACTTTTATTGCATATAAAACACAATAAAAGTCTTGCTGTAAGTATATATACTTATGTGCGACACGGATTATCCTGCAAAAACGCAGCTAATCGTACTGACGATGACGCACTCGTTTACATATCAGGTTTCATTTGAAACTTATAAACGATGCTACTCCCTTTTATATATTATTGATTATAGATTTTTAAATATTTATGTCAAGGTATATATAATAATTTTTTTAATCTTAACAATTTCTTAATGTAAATTCTTATATTTTTATATTATAACAAAATAAACGTGTGGGTGACACTTCATAAAGAAGTTATTACCCACACGTTTATTTTGTAATATTATTAGTCAACTGAAATAATCTCTTTCTTGTTATAAGAACCACATGCCTTGCATACTCTGTGTGGCATCATTAATGCACCACATTTACTGCATTTAACAAGATTTGGAGCATCCATTTTCCAGTTTGCTCTTCGCTTATCTCTTCTTGCTTTTGAAGATTTGTTCTTTGGACATATAGACATGATTTACACCTCCTTAAACTGATTAAAAACATCAAGAATTTTAGACATTCTGGGATCTAGTTCATCATTTTTGCAATCACATGATCCTTTATTAAGATTGGCACCACAAATATTACAGATGCCTGCACAGTTCTCCTTACAGAGAACTTTCATTGGTAAATGAACCAAAATCTCATCGTAAACGAATGCCTCTGTATCAAAAACAGTACCATCAAAATACACTGAGTTTTCTGAGTCTTCATCAGCATCGTTCATGTCAATTTCTTTTGAAACTTTAATATTAAAATCCGTATTTACGTCATCAAGACACCTGTCACATGGAATAATTAAAGTTGCCTTTATATAAGCATCAAGCATAACTTTCCTGTTCCCCAAATAGGTAAAGGTTAATTCTGCTTTTCCGCCATCCTTAAAAGGATACTTACCTATACGATTTTCGAAATATTTCATTGAAATTTCCGTCTCAACTCTACTGGTCTTTCCTGTGACAGATAATATATCTGATATGTCAAATAGCATAAAATACCTCTTTTTTACTGACACCTTACCTATTATACATACACCATATATGTTTGTCAATTAAAAATTTGCAAAGGAAATGGGTTTACATATTGTTTTCAACAAATGACTTTATGGCTGAATATGCCTCTGTTTCATCTTCGCCTTCAATAGTAAATTCAACTTCTTCTCCACACTTAATCCCAAGTGACATAATGTTAAGAAGTCTTTTTCCATCAGCAGCCATATTACCTTTTTTTATCATTATTGAACTATTATATGAAGTAGCTTCCTTTACAAGCAATCCGGCCGGTCTTGCATGTACTCCTGCTTTATCCTTAATTACATATTTGAATGTTTTCATATCAATCCTTCCTTTCATGATTATTCAAATATGAGTCTTGCCGAATATTTTTAATTTATACGATGCTATTTTACAAGTTCCATCGTCTCTCTTGCGATAGCAAGTTCTTCGTTGGTTGGAATAACTACTATTTTTACTTTTGATGTATCTTTTGAAATAACTTTCTCTTCGCCATGTACCTGATTCTTTTCTTCATCCAGTTCAACACCCAGATATCCCAGATAAGATGTTATTGTCTTTCTGACGTTTCCATCATTTTCTCCAAGACCGGCAGTAAATACAATCGCATCAACACCGTTCATTGCGGCAACATATGAGCCAATATATTTAGCAACCCTGTAACAAAAAGCATCTATAGCATCTTTTGCTTTCTGGTTTCCTTCATTTATAGCTTTAGTTAAATCTCTAAAGTCACTGGAAATGCCTCCTGAAAGTCCATATACTCCAGATTTCTTATTTAATATATTAAGGACTTCACTCATAGTAAGATTTTCTTTATTTGCAATAAATTCAACAACTGTAGGGTCAATATCTCCACTTCTGGTTCCCATAATCAATCCTTCTAACGGAGTAAGTCCCATACTTGTATCCACACATTTTCCATTAACAACCGCTGAGATGCTTGCACCATTTCCCAAATGGCAGACAATAACTTTTGAATTATCTGCATCAAGATTTGCAACTTTGATTGCTCTTTTGGATACATAACTATGACTTGTACCATGAAAACCATATTTGCGAATTGCATACTTTTCATAATATTCGTATGGAATTGCATACATATATGCTTTGGCCGGCATCGTCTGGTGGAAAGCTGTGTCAAACACAGCAACCTGTGGTGTTCCTGCAGGCATTGCAGCCTCACATGCTTCAATACCAATAAGATTTGCAGGATTATGTAATGGTCCCAAATCAAAACATTCTCTTATTACTCTCTTTACATCATCATTTACTATAATAGAATCACTATAATGCTTTCCTGCATGAAGTACACGATGACCTACCGCATTAATTTCACTAATATCAGAAAGTACGCCATGTTCTGCATCAACAAGTGCATCCAAAACCATTTTTACTGCTACTTTATGATCCGGCATTGGGCTTTCAACTTCATATGCATCCTTACCTGTTGGCTTGTATGTAAGTTTTCCATCTATGCCTATTCTTTCGCACAATCCTTTTGCAAGCACTTCCTCAGTATCAGAATTAATAAGTTGAAATTTAAGTGAAGAGCTTCCACAATTTATAACTAAAATATTCATTTAGTTTCCTCCTGATTATATATTGTTTACATTAACATATTATTATTTATTGGTTTTGAGCCTGAACCGCTGTTATTGCTATTACACCTGCAACATCTCTTGAGCTACATCCTCTTGAAAGGTCATTTACCGGCTTTGCAATACCCTGACATAATGGTCCATAAGCCTCTGCTCCGCCAAGTCTTTGCACTAATTTATATCCAATGTTTCCTGCATCTAAATCAGGGAAAATAAGAACATTAGCATGACCTGCTATCTCGCTTCCCGGAGCCTTTGATGCACCTATTTCTGGAACAATTGCTGCATCAAGCTGCAGTTCTCCGTCACATTTCATATCAGGATATTCTGACTTAGCAACCTCTACCGCACTGACTACTTTATCTACATCTGCATGCTTTGCGCTTCCTTTTGATGAATGTGAAAGAAAAGCAACCAAAGGTTCAGCACCTACAAGTGACTTAAATGAATTTGCACTTGATTCTGCAATAGCTGCAAGTTCTTGAGGTGAAGGATTCTGATTCAGACCACAATCACCAAATACAAATGTTCCGTTATGGCCCATTGTATGATCATTGACTACCATTACAAAGAAAGCTGAAACTAATTTTGTTCCCGGCTTTGTTTTAATAATCTGCAATGATGGTCTCAATGTATTTGCTGTGGAATGACACGCACCTGAAACAACGCCATCTGCATCACCATTTTTTACCATCATGCATGCATAATACATATAATCTGTTGTAAGCAGCTCTTTAGCCTGTTCAGGAGTCATACCCTTGGCTTTTCTTAATTCAACCAATCCATCTATATATTCCTGCAATTTTTCTGAAGTTACCGGATTAATAATTGTGGCTTTTGAAACATCAAATCCACCATTATTTGCTTCATATTCTTCCGGGCTTGCAAGAATAATAATATCTGCATAATCCTCTGCTAATGCAATAGCTGCTCCTTCATATGTTCTTACATCCATACCTTCCGGCAAAACAATTGTCTTTTTATCGGCTTTTGCTTTGGCCTTAATTTCATCAATAAATGCCATCACTCTTTCTCCTTTATGTATATAAAAAATTTAACTTAAAAATTATAACTCTATTTTTAAGGCAATACAATAATCTTTTTACAAATTTTTACTATTTTTGATTAATTACCAATTTTATATGTATTGAGAATTAAAAAATATAGTGTTATTATAAGTTTTATGAAGGTTTTAGGAATTATTGCAGAATACAATCCGTTTCACAACGGGCATAAATATCAGATAAAGAAAGCACGTGAAATATCAGGTGCTGATTTTGTTGTTGTCATAATGAGTGGAAATTTTGTTCAGCGAGGTGCTCCTGCTATTATTGATAAGCATATACGAACCAAAATGGCACTTGAGAACGGAGCAGACCTTGTAATCGAACTTCCTGTTATTTATTCTTGTGCCAGTGCTGAATTCTTTGCATCAGGTGCCGTGTCTATTTTAAATGAACTTGGCATTATAGATTATTTATGTTTTGGTACTGAAACTGATGATTTAGACACGTTGTCAGTTATTGCAGACATTCTTATAAATGAGCCGGAGAAATATTCAATCTCTCTAAAGGAAGCACTAAAAAATGGTTTTTCATATCCTCTTGCAAGAGAAATGGCTTTAAATAATTATATACATGAAAGCATGTCTGTTAAAATAACCGATATTACTCAAATTATTTCAGAACCTAATAACATTTTAGCTATTGAATATCTAAAATCACTAAAGAAACTAAACAGTTCAATAAAACCAATTGGGATTAAACGTATTGGTAGTGGGTATCACAGTACCCATATTGACAATAGTATGTCTTCTGCTACGGCAATAAGAAAATCAATAAATAATTTTCAATTATCTGAAATTCAACATTGTATGCCTTCTAGTGCTTATTCTCTATTGTCAGATAACAAAGAATACTTTGTGCATGAAAACGATTTTTCGCTTTTACTGGGAGCAAAAATCAATACTTTATCACCTGATGAACTTTCTAATTATCAAGATGTGAGTAAAGAACTGGCTGACAGAATATACAAAAACAAAAAGAATTATATATCATTTGAACAATACAAATATTTACTCTGTACCAGAAATTATACTTCGACACGTATTTCCAGGGCATTGCTTCACATAGCTCTTGGAATTGGCAGAACCGTTCCATATGACTGCAATGACCTTTATGTGAGAATTCTTGGTTTTAATAAAAAAGCATCCTCTCTTCTTTCCGGCATCAAGCAAAATGGAAATATTCCTATTATTTCCAAAATGGCTGACGCAGGAAATATTTTGGAGAATGCTTCATTAAATAGTTTTAACGTTACAACAAATTCTGATAATTTATATAGAATGATTGTCATGAACAAGACAAACCAATATATTCCTAATGAATTTGAGCGACCAATAATTAATTTTTAAAACTATGAATTGGAGCAGGTATTCTGCCCTGTCTGTTAACGAAATCATCACAGGAAAAATTATTTACAGGCATTATAGGGGCATATCCCAGTAATCCTCCAAACTCTACAACTTCTCCCACATCTTTACCTATAACAGGTATTATCCTTACAGCTGTTGTCTTCTGATTTACCATGCCGATTGCCGCTTCATCTGCTATTATACCGGAAATAGTTGTCGCCTTT
>JBJEMK010000015.1:0-5359 GCA_051879635.1 Eubacterium sp. | reverse complement strand
AGCCATTAATCTTTCAACTTTAGTATCATGTAATGACATCATCAATCTTTCATATGCATATTTATCATGCATGTAGTGAATTACATTCATTGTATTTACATAAAGCTTGGCCATCCAAGACGCATATTCTTTAAATGACTCTAACACTTCATCATAATTAAGAACTTTACCTTCATCATATACTTTACCTTCAGGAGCCAGCTGTTCTCCATAAACTTCATCTTTACCGCCATTTAATGCCATAAGTAAAAGCTTTGCAAGATTACATCTTGCCCCAAAGAATTGCATCTGCTTGCCTTCCTTCATTGCCGAAACACAGCATGCAATTGCGTAGTCATCGCCATACATTTTTCTCATGACATCATCATTCTCATACTGTATTGAATCCGTATCAATTGAAACTTTTGCACAGAAATTTTTAAATCCTTCCGGCAGTTTTGATGACCATAATACTGTAATATTAGGTTCTGCAGAAGGTCCCAGATTATACAAAGTCTGTAACATACGAAAACTTGATTTTGTTACCATACTTCTGCCATCTGTTGAAACGCCGCCTTCTGAGCATGTTACCCATGTCGGATCTCCTGCAAAAAGGTCATTGTACTCAGGAGTTCTCAGATGTCTTACTAGTCTGAGCTTAATTACAAGGTCATCAATCAATTCCTGGGCTTCTTCCTCAGTAATAGTTCCTTCCTTTAAATCTCTTTCTATATATATATCAATAAATGTTGTAATTCTTCCAATGCTGTTAGCAGCACCATTTTGTTCTTTTACAGCTCCGAGATATCCAAAATACAGCCATTGAATTGCCTCTTTTGCAGTCGCTGCAGGTTTTGAAATATCATAACCATACTGCTCTGCCATAATTTTTAACTGACTCATAAATTCAAGCTGTTTTGCAACATCTTCTATAAGATGAATATTTTCTTCACTCATATCTTCTTCGCCCAAAGCTTTTTTGTCCAACTTTTTCTGCTCAATAAGATAGTCCATGCCATACAATGCTATTCTTCTGTAGTCACCTATAATACGCCCTCTGGCATACGCATCAGGAAGTCCTGTAAGAATGCCTAAATGTCTGGCTTTTCTCATTGTATCAGTATAAACCCTGAATACACCATCATTATGTGTTGTACGGTAATTAAACTCATCCCGTACTTTAGCATCCATTTTATATCCATAAGCCTCCAGAGCCTGTTCAGCATTTCTAAAACCTGCAAATGGATTAACTGCCCTTCTAAGAGGTGCCTCTGTCTGTAAGCCAACAATAATATCGTCATCGCTTACATATCCCGGCTTATATGATAACAGTGATGAAACATGTTCTGTGTCAACATCAAGTACTCCACCCTTTTCATTTTCTTTAATGAGAAGTTTTTTTACCTTATCATTAACCTTCTTGGTTCTGTCTGTTGCCCCTGCAAGAAAACTACTGTCACCATTATATGATGTGAAATTCAACTGAATGAAATCCCTCACATCTACTTCTTTATTCCAATTTCCTTTATTAAAATTTCTCCAAGCTTCCATATTTAACACCTTTCTAATTTCTTATTATTTTAAAAATTTTCTATTCCTTAGCGGAGCATTTTATATCATATGGAAGTTCAAATAACTTTCTTATGATATAAAAAATCCGGACAACTGAATATACTTAATATTCAATTGCCCAGACGGTCGGCTATCATCTATCTAAGCCGCTCCCCCATAGTAAACTCTATGTTCCGTCAGTCACGGCAAAATTTATTTACAATTTACATTAATAATTATAGCCTTCAGATTGCTAAAGTGTCAACTGTAAAACATATATAACATTTTGGATTATTTACTACATTTTGTTATCATTTCTACTAAAAAGCTGTCTTAAATATTTGTACTTTGTTGATGGCTTTTTATGGTTCCTCCTCCAAGAACATATTCTCCATCATAAAGAACAACTGCCTGTCCCGGTGTAACCGCCCTTACCGGCTCATCAAATATTATATGCAAAAGGGCACCTTCTTTTATCACGGTACATGGTGCTCCTTTATGTGAATATCGTATCTTGGCCACAGCCCTTATTTTCTCTCCAAAAGAAGGTATTGCCATACAATTGATATTGTCCGCATAAAGTTCTCTTGAAAAAACATCTTCTGCTTCTCCAAGAACAACTTCATTGGTTTTTGGTCTTATTTCTGTTACAAATACAGGCCTTCCAAAGGCTATTCCCAATCCTTTGCGCTGCCCCACTGTATAGTTAATTATTCCCTTGTGCTTTCCTGCTATAGTACCATCCTGCCACACAAAGTTTCCTTGTGTAAATTCAGCATCAGGACGTTCACGATGTATAAATCCGGCATAGTCATTATCAGGAACAAAACATATTTCCTGACTGTCCGGCTTTTGTGCAACAAAAAGTCCTGCTTCATTGGCTATTTGACGTATTCTGTCTTTTGAGTATTCTCCTACCGGCATTATAGTGTGTGCCAGCTGCTCCTGTGTAAGATTATATAATGCATATGTCTGGTCTTTTGATGCCGTAACTGAATTTCTAATAGCATATCTTCCGTTTTTAAGCTTTTCAATTCTGGCATAATGACCCGTTGCAATATAATCAGCTCCAATTTCAATACTACGTTTAAGCAATGCTTCCCATTTTACATACCTGTTACATGCAATACATGGATTCGGCGTTTCGCCTCTTATATATGAATCAGTAAAATAATCAATTACATTTTTCTGAAATTCATCCCTAAAGTTCATGACATAATATGGAATGCCCAGTTTTGATGCGATTTTCCTGGCATCGTCTACTGCACTTATACCACAGCATCCACCTTTTTCTTCCTGCGCTTCAATAGATTCTTCCTGCCATATCTGCATAGTCACTCCTATTACATTATAACCCTGCTCTTTCAAAAGGTATGCGGCAACTGAAGAATCAACTCCGCCTGACATTCCTACTACTACAGTCCTTTTTTTACTCATCATCTTCCTCTTCTTCACCTTCGTGAATATCTGATTTTGGCTTATCAAGACCTTCTATTACAATTCCATTTTTCTGTGCATAATCCCATAATGCTGCATGAATAGCTTCCTCTGCCAAAAGCGAACAATGTACCTTAACAGGAGGCAGCCCGTCTAATGCATCCATAACTGCTTTATTAGTTACTTCCAGTGCTTCATAAATGGTCTTCCCCTTTACAAGCTCTGTAGCCATACTGCTTGTAGCTACAGCTGCTCCACACCCGAATGTTTTAAATCTGCATTCTTTTATTATTTTGGTATCCTTATCAATATCCAGATACATTCGCATTATGTCTCCACATTTTGCATTGCCCACAGTGCCTATACCACTGGCATTTTCTATTTCTCCAACATTTCTTGGATTTGTAAAATGGTCCATTACCTTTTCACTATACATTATCTTATCATCCTTTCATATCGTTATCAATCAGATTTATATTACTTATTTTTTGAAAGAAAATCTTCATATAAAGGAGACATGTCCCTTAATCTTTTAATAATATGCTTTAATTGTTCTATTACATAATCAATCTCTTCTTTTGTATTATCCGATGAAAGCGTAATTCTAAGAGAACCATGTGCTATTTCATGTGGCAGTCCTATTGCCAAAAGCACATGTGACGGATCAAGCGAACCTGATGTACACGCCGAGCCACTTGATGCACATATCCCTTTCTGATCAAGCATTATAAGTAGCGATTCTCCCTCAATAAAACGAAAGCTAAAATTTGCATTATTGGGAAGTCTGTCTGTTCTGTGACCATTCAATTTTACATAAGGTATCTCTTTTAGTACTCTTTCTATAAGATAATCCCTCAATTCTATCTCTTTATTAATTCTATCCTGCATTGTTATGTCTGCAATTTCTGCAGCTTTTGCCATTCCGATAATTCCCGGAACATTAAGAGTTCCTGCTCTTCTTTTTCTCTCCTGCGCTCCCCCGTGAATAAATGGTCCAAATTTAATACCATTCTTCAAATACATAAAACCTATACCTTTAGGTCCTCCAAATTTATGTCCGCTGGCACTTAACATATCTATGTTCATTTTATCTACATTTATATCTATATGTCCAAAAGCCTGTACCGCATCTGTATGAAAAAGTATATTATTTTGTTTTGCTATTTTGCCTATTTCTTCTATGGATTGAATGGTTCCTATTTCATTATTTGCCATCATTATCGTTATAAGAATAGTCTGTGGAGTAATTGCTTTTTTCACATCTTCAGGATTTACTTTCCCATCTTTATCAACATCAAGATACGTTACTTTAAAACCTTCTTTCTCTAAAAACCTGCATGTATGCAGTACTGCATGATGTTCTATTTTTGAGGTAATTATGTGATTGCCTTGTTCCTTATACTTTTGAGCTGTGAGTTTAATCGCCCAATTATCACTTTCACTTCCTCCTGCAGTAAAATATATCTCATTGGAATTTGCCCCCAACATTCCGGCAATTAATTCCCTTGCCTCATCAACGGCCTGTGCTGTTGTCTGGGCAAATGTATATACACTAGATGGATTAGCATAGTTTTCACTAAAATATGGAATCATTGCATCTAATGCCTGCTTATTTAATGCTGTTGTTGCAGCGTTATCTAAATAAATCATAAAATCATCTCCTTATTCCTAGTATTACTATAGGATAACTAAATTATAATATATTTTTTACTTATGTCAAGAACAAAGTGTCGCTTGCGACACTTCGCGCGCGAGCGGTTGCGTTAGCATAACTTCCTCTCCGCGAGCTGCGCATCCTTAGCGGAGCGTTTTATATCATAGGTAAGTTCAAAGAACTTTCCTATGATATAGAAAAAGCTGATACATTCAAATGTATCAGCTCTAGAATTTTAAGCGTGGCTGTAATCTAATATTTTCCCATCTGTAGAAATCGTTACAACTTTCCACGGAATAAACTTACCACTTGCTTGTATAGCCCGTTTTACCGCATTCTCTATCCCGCCACAGCAAGGTACTTCCATACGTACAATGGTTACGCTCTTAATATCATTACCTGTAATAATGTCAGTAAGTTTATCTGTGTAGTCTCCTTCGTCAAGCTTCGGACAGCCTATCAGTGTTATATTATTACTAATGAATTCGTTATGGAAATTTCCATAAGCATAGGCAGTACAGTCAGCTGCAACTAACAAATTTGCATTATCAAAATATGGTGCCTTTACCGGTACAAGTTTAATCTGCAGTGGCCATTGTGCAAGACTACTGAATGCAGGAATGGCAGAAATCGAGTGTTCTGTATTTTCTCGCTGTTTAGCCGCAAGAACTGCCGCCTCATTGTAAGCAGGTGCCTCTCGTTCCTCAAAGGTAATTGCATCAGTAGGACAAGCAGGCA
>JBJEMK010000014.1:0-21784 GCA_051879635.1 Eubacterium sp. | reverse complement strand
AATTAGATACATTCTGGCGAGGCTGTAAGTTTGAAGCTGCCATAGCTTCGTTGAGCGATTTTACAAGTTTATCCGTATCTTTACCTGCCATTCTTGCCTTATATATATCTAACAAGATCAGGCATATCTGAACTAAATAAGTCTCTTGCGGTTTTGTGTCTATCTGAACTCTCGATTTCCAATCATCATATTGGTCTTGCAAATAAAGCAAATCTTCAGTTGGCATATTGCCAAATAACCGAATAATTTCCTTTCTTGGTTTTTTATTTGTATTTGATACAACACCACCATTTTCTTCATCAATAAATTCACTATCTTGAAATGTTTTATATTTATATTGTGGCAAACTTCTTGTAAGTGTCAGAAGTTGTTGGAATGCAGTTTTTCTTTGTTTTTCAGCACTGTCGTCAGCCAATAAATTTAACTGTGAATTGTAATCTGCTTCAATAAATGGCATATCGAGCCTTCTAAACAATTCGATAGTTTTTTCTTTATTGTCTTTTCGCTCATGTGTGCGCTTATCATAATCAGTTGCCATATCTAAAATACACTGTTTACACCCGAAATGTTCATATCCACTTTTAGTTTTATTTGAAGTGTAGAAGTTATTAGAAGATTTCCATTCTCCACAATGTGGGCAATATAAATAATCCAAATCAAGAAGATGATTATAGTCAATGGCTAAATCATTGTAAGCCTTCTTAACCGAATTTACGGTCAGCTTTTTTATTTCGTCTTGCGTCTTTGCTTGCTTTAAATTTGCCGTGATAATCACTTCCTTTCCTTTTTATTCCATACAAATTAAGCACTCTCTGCAAGAGCAGTAAGAGTGCTTTCTAAATAATCCACATAATCGTAGTTAATATCAATTTTTAAATTGTTTTCTTCAAACCAACTATCAAATTCTCCAATGTCAATTCTATATATAAAATCAAGAAAATCGAACGGAGAAAATTTTGTATATCCATAATTATCATGAAATAATTTATGTACATCTTTATTTATACAAGCTCCATATCCATATAAACCATGTAAATCTTTTAATGTAGAACGTAATTCATCGAAATCATCAGTAGAATAGTCACATACCTTTTGCTTTACTTCAATACCAGTTATTTCAAATACTTGGTCTACGATATCTCTAAAAGCAGTAGTATGATGTACATTATCAAATTCTCCATTTGTGATTACACATTTATATCCACAAAATTCCATTGATTCATTAAACCAATCTTTAGTGTCAGACCTTAGTTCTCTGTATGTATCAAGAATTCCACCTTTCCAACGCCCATTTAATTCTCCATTTAAAGGATTTATATGTCTTGGATTTTTGTCACCAGCCCATTTACCTTTTTGTCTAGCACTAATTTTAGCCCTATGTTCATCACTAAAACTCCTACCTTTCATCCAACCATCATGTGTCTGAAAATATTTTTTCTTTGCTTCGGATATATGTCTACACCATTCTTCTGAACGTTCTCTACCAGTTAATATTTTTGAAAGATGTTCGCCTAATTCTTTTCTAACTCTTTCTTTACACTCATCTGTCTTACCTGTAATTCTAAGTATATCTGCTCTTGTTTCTATTGCTCTAATCGTTCTATTGTTGAAGAATTTTTCTTTCAGTTCTTTACCTGAATAATGATTATAATATTTATACATTAATTTATCTTCTTCTTTAGTCCATTTTTCATTTGGTTTATAATTAGGGTCAAGAAACCCTTTTTCTTTTTTACTACATTCTCTGCAAACATTTCTTAATCCATCTAAACAAGCCAAGTCAATTGGAAAATATAATTTGTTATTAGGTAAGTCTCGTTCACAGTTTTTACAATGACGTGTACCTTCATAAAATAAGTCTTTATTCTTATTTGATTCGATAATTCGCTGTCTATTTTCTTTATTGATTATACTTGTACATTTTTTACATACAGCACTTAATCGACCTGTTTTCTTGTCTGCATATCCAAAATATTCATTTGTATTTGGATACTCATTATTACATTTTGTGCATACTCTTGTTTCAGAGTCTATACTTGTTCCATGTGTATATCCCATAATTTTAACCTCTTTCCCTAACCTCAAAATCTACATAATAAAAGCAGTAGAAGTGGGAGGTTAGTGACCACATTCACAAGGCTCATGACTTCCTTGTGTCTACTGCTAAAAGCCGAATGCAGAAGTCGAATCCGCAACCTATTGATTACAAATCAATTGCTCTGCCAGTTGAGCTAATTCGGCACATATATTTATTCTCCATTTACATCTCATTAACATACAAAAAGAGCCATGTATCACTACATGACTCTTTCAAAATTACCTATTTAATTTTGCCAATAAAAATCTCAATCTATTTGGTATTTCCCACCAAAATAGAGTAGAAGAGTAGTGAACTTATTCTGCTCTAAAATATTAACTATCCGCCGCAATAGTCCGGGTATTTGTTTCGTCAGTCAAAACAAGGTTTGTTTCTGGTACAGAGAATGATAAACCACCTAATCTATTGTTTATACTCATATGGAACTTGATAACGCCTAAGACCATCAACTCAATAAATTCATCAATCATTTGAGTTCTATCTTTTCATGGACTTATTAACCTAAGTTTACACTTACTAAGACTTTCTTTAGATGATTTACGAATCGGCGGTGTCAGACACAGGGATATTGTGTATAGTCCATACCTGCACAGCGTACTGCCCGTCCTGCACCCAGTGGTCAGTCAGATACTGCGTCTCAGGGTCGTATTCTGGGAGGTCAGTGTACTTTTTCTCCAACCATCCCTCATAACGGTAGCGCTCGTCACTGGGATTGCTCACCACGATGCGCAATGGGTTGGGAGCGTTTTGGATTGTCCCATCTGATTTGATTTTGCAAAAATTAGCCATTGTTTTCCTCCTTAAACTGGTGCAACATATGTGCCATCCATTGTTTCGTATCCAAATGTACCAATCCCGCTATTGTAGAATGTGGTCTTTGAGATTGTATCGTACATACATGGAACTCCGGCTCTGTCAAGCGAAGGAACAAGATCAATCTGCCCCTCAACGTAAAATCTGTATATTTTTCCAGAAAAGTACCGCTTGGTTTCTCCCCGGTTTGTTCCGAAAATGAAAACATTTTTTGCGATACCGAAATTACCGGATGCGTACATTTGGGACCTGGCAATGGTCTGTTCAATGCCGTTCATGTAAAACGTATCTTCTTTGTATTCAAACAGCAACCGTTTGTTCCAAAGACTACTTGCCAGCGTAACGCCGGAAGAAGTCTGTGCGTTAGGTGGGGAAGGATAATTTGAAGTTCCATAACCAGATCCATAGTTGTACGAAAAACAACTACCATGCCATCCAATTCCGTGCTCAAACCGGATTTCATTCAGGATACTTCCAAATGTATTTGTATCATTCGTATACATTGGAAATGCCACCTCAAACAGAACATACGGATGATTTGTGATATCGATTTGCGGAATAACGAAATAGGTTCTGTTATTTCCTGCTCCCGCTAGGCAGCACAGTCTTGTATATCCAGCCGGCATCTCATCTCTGACTGCCATCATTGCCCGCCGCCGTATCATAAAACCACCGCCATCTCGTTGCCCAGGACAGCCCAGTAAGTACCGTCCCACAGTGCGTTAATCTCGCTTCGGCTGTTTTCCGACGGGGTAAAATCAAAGTCAAGCATCGTGCCTGTGATACTCAGCGTTGCCGCCGTATCACCGTTGTACCAGCCGACTGAAATGATTTGACCAACATCTGCGGTATCCGGTAGTACGATTTCCACAGAAGTCTGAACGCCGAGGAAATACTGCGTGTGTGGAGTAGCCACACTGTCCATGACGGTCTTTACAGCGTATTTTCGCTCTGCGGCAGTCTGCAAAGCAGCTAAATCACCTTTTAACTCACTGATCCCATTCTTATTCTCAGCAATCTGTGCAGCTTGTTCAGCAGTTGCTCCTGGTGTAACAGGATTCTCATTAAGATACGTATTAACTGCATCTGTAATTTTTTCGCCAGAAACATTTTTAGCTTCTTCAATCTTTTTATTTAATAAACCATAAGTTAATATATCCATAATGTATCACCTCGCTACATTTCCCACCATTTGTGGTTTTCTTCATCATAAATAAATAACTTTTTAGTATCCATTTCGTAGTAGGTACTTGCGTTGCCAATGAATGTTGTTTCAAATTTTTCAATGGGTTTTGTATCGATTGAAAGTCCGTATAATTCGAGATAAATTCTATTACAACGGTCTCCGTACTTGTTTAAGGTTATCATAATATTTTCCTCACTTTCCTAATTTTTAGTCGATTTTTAGCATAAATAAAACCGACTTAAGAAAGCCGGTGTATAAATTTCTTTATTAAATTTTCGCTTTAAAATAGCGGTTCTAAGTTTACTTGTCGTATAACAAGTCAAGCTTGTATGTACAAAAATTACAAATAAGTTTTAAAGGCGAAAGAGGGTGGTGAACCACTCACACTCATAAATAGTATACATCCCATTTATAAGTTGTCGCATCAGGCTTCTCGCATATTTTAGGTCTTAAAATCAAGACCATTCGATAAGGTTTTATGTCTCTTATCCGACAAGTCAATATGACACATTGATATAGTTAGTGAAACCGATAATTGCATTACGAAAATCGAATTCCTTTTATACCTGTGGTAGATAGGGGAGAGTAGATGAAATTGGAGATTTATAGGCATTTTAGATAAATGCTTCATCTGACTCGTCATCCTCATCTTTTTTAATAATATAGTGATTTTTCGTTGTAGAAACATCATTATGTCCAAGTAATTTCTGTGCAACTTCTGCCGATTTATGTTCGTAGACAACTATATTCGTTGCTCTTGATTCCCTGAATAAATGCGGATGAACACGCCTTCCAACAATTTTTGTAAATAAACCTTTACACCAACCATTAAAAGTACCTTCTGCAACCTGTCTTACAGAACCATCGTTTTTCTGTTTGATTACAAACATATAAGGACAGTCATCTTCGCCACGCACTTCCAACCATTTCTTCATCCACTGCATAGCATCTTCACCAAATTTTAGTTTCCTTGGTTTTCCTACAACACTAGCCCCTTTGCAGCGAATAGTATGTGTTTGATATGATTTAGAAATTGCTTCTTGTTCATTACCATCTTCATCAATTATTTTAATCTTTTTCTCTTTTGGCTTATAATCCACGACTTCTTTTAAAAGTTGACGTGCTTCTGCTCTTCGGCATCCTGTACTATAAGAGAACACTAAATATGCAAGTTTTTCCCATTCTTCACGCTTTTCTAATGCTTCACAAAGCATTACATATTCATCAGGTGTAAGAGGGACTTTTTCATGAACGTAACCAGTTTTTACAACTTTCATCTCAGAAGTTACAAACGATCTGAAAGTAGGGTATTCCTCCTCATACATCATCATTACATAATTACAAATATTGCTTACACAAGTCTTCTTGAACTTAATAGCTGATTCGGAAAGTCCTCTATTTGTAAGCCAATTAAGGTATCTTACAAATTCTTTCTTTTTAATTTCAAGCATACTCTTGTTATTTAAATGTTCTTTTACCCAATAGAAGAATATTCTTAATCCAGACTCATAACCAATTTTTGATTTTACTGAGAGTTCAGCTTGATTATCGAGGTATTCTTCTACCATATTTCTATTGAACTCGTTTACTTCTAACCACATTTCATCAGTAATTTCGTCTGAGCGTTTAGCGTTCTTTTCTTCCTTCAATAATCTCACTTCCTTTCATTTCTGCATAATAAAAGAAGCAGTAGTAATAATAACTAAACTGCTTCTTTCTTTAGTCTTGTATCTCTTAAAAATGGCTTAGAATAATCTAATTCACCAGTTGTGTTTCTGATTTTTACCCAATCAATATTGTTTTGATTAAATTTCTCAATCTCTTTCTTTAACTCAAGAGAACTGTTTTCTAATATATTTTTGAAATTATCTTTTGTTAAATCACATGGAAATAGAATGAAATATGTAAGATTATGTGACTTTAACATTTCCTCCTTTTTCTTTAATTTTAATCTATAATTTTCTTTTGATTTACTACGTTCAATAACTCTATCATCATAAAACCAAGTTTTATATTCTGCTAAAATACCTGCAATCTCTATGTAAATTGTTTTCCCGTTGATATGTATAACATAATCACAATTCATATTATTTTTATATTCTGGTATAAAAGTAGAATATTTTACATCTCTGAAATAATCAACATTATATTTTAATCCATAATCTTTTAGATATTTAGAAAAGATATATTCAAACTGACTTGTTACATGTTCACCATCAGAAAAATCAAAATTTATTCCGTTACCTTGTTTTCCAAGCGAAATTCCATGACTGGAAAATAAATCAGTTAGTGTTTGATTATAATACTTTTTTGCATATTTTCTTAAATTTCCACTATTATTAAATTTATTATTTTTATCAATTTCTTTTGTCGTAACAAAATTTCTATTATCATTATGAACAAAATCGCATATGCTTTGAATCATATTATCAAAATCTTCTTTTGATAATTGTTTATCCATCATTGATTCTTGGGTTATTTCTAATCCAAGGTCTTCTTTCATTTTATTGATACTTCCCCATGTATTTCTTATATATGCAATAGGGACACGATAACAACCATATCCTCTAAAATCATCATATTTTAATGGTCTGTTCAATTTTTCTTGCATTTTATAAATCAATTCAGTAGCTCTTTCCTTTGTAATTACATTAAAAGTAGCATGATGTGTTAAAAATCCACACCAAGAAACAAAATCTGAATATGTTTTTACAGATTTATCTGGACAGTTCTTTACAAACCATCTTCCGTCTGGAAGGTCGAAGAATCTTAATTTATCATGACTTATTGGATGGTCACGTTCCTCACTTTTTCTAATATACTCTTGTACATAATCATTGTATTTTTCTTTGTCAAATTTTCTTGGTTTCATTTTACCCATAATTTCTTTCCTCATTTCCCCTCATTCAATAGAAATAGGAGAGAAGTGCGAATGAGGTTACACTTATCCAGAGACTAGCTACTTTCTCTGTATCTCTCCAAAAATCCCAATCTCGCATCGAAACGCACGGACTTAGCAAATACACTAAACCGAATTGGACACTTTACACTTATATATTCTCTTTTCTCCAAACAAAAAGAGCCTACCGCAAAAGCAGTAAGCCCTTTCATCAAATTATTTAATTCACGTTACCATCCAAGTAGTTTTCTCCACTGATTCATATCGCTGACAAAATCGAAATAATTCAATAACACATCCTGTACATTATCCAAATACTTTTCATCAAGTTCATTCAGTGCTTTTTCATAAATTTCTCTATCTACTTCTCGTCCGTTTACTCTGTATGTAGTAGAAGAAGTGGTAGTAGTAGCCAACTTCTCATCTTTACAACAAGTACATTCACAACAATCACATTCGTTGTCATCATCACAGTCATATTCATCTTCGCACCCAAACAGCACAATCGGAACATCTCTATTTAATAACTTATCAATAGTCATCTGCTCAACAATCCCATCCATATCTACAAATGCATATTCAATTGCCGTAAAATACTTATCATCATAATACTCTATAGGTTGAACAACCATACGTCCTTTATTGTCTATAGAAACCATGTATGCTGCATCATCTAATTCTAAATCTACTCTTTGAATCGAAATACAATCATCAGAAATTAATTCGTTGTTCATTACAGATTTTACAATTTCTTTATCCGATATAAGAGCGACTGTCTCGTCAGTATTATATAACTTGTCTAAAAATATATCTACTATTTCCTCAACATCATCATATGTAACAATGTCTACAATATTTTTTTCTTGCTTGTTCATTACTAAGCACCTGCCTTACACTTCAAAGATATTCTTAAAACCGGGAAGTGCTTTTACGACGGCAACCTTACCAGCCGGTTTAACCCAAGATTTTTCAACGCCGCCCAGTTTAGTAGTACCAGTTCTTTCTGGAACTTCCTTACTGGAAATCTTGCATACTTCTGGGATAGTAACTGTATCACCTGCAAGCACAGCTTCCTTGATGACATCTGTTAATGCATCAATTACTACGCTAATATCCTTCTTAGTCGCACCGTCAATTTTGTTTGCAACAGCACCAATCATTTCATTCTTTAACATATTATTTTCTCCTTTTATTCCTTAAATTTATTTATTTTCAGCATTTATCATATTTGCCGAATAGTATATACAAAATAGGAGAGTAGCATAACCACTCTCCAGCACATGTGTTATAGTGGGCTTGCCGCCCTAAAACCGAAGTTATTTCCGTTTATTAAAAGCCAGTCGGATTCTGGTCTTGAATTATAAAAACCATGTCACTCGTACATGGTCTACTTTGTCATTAAAATTAGTATTTAATCTAATGTTACCAATTTGGTTTTATTATCAATTATATTTCCATTTGAATCTTGGCAAATATAAATAAATCCATTTTGACCTGGTATAACCAATTTTCCATTGTTGTAATCTAATTTAGATAAATCACAAGTACATCCCTGTTCAAACATTTTAATTCCACCTTGTACATAACTTCCAAGTTTATGAGTGTGTCCAAGACAGATAGAAGTAAAATCTCTATTTTCTCTTAAAAAGAAGTTAACCGCTTTCTCTGTAGTTTTTAACATTCCAGATGAATAACTCAGCGGATGGGCGAAGATTGTCTTCCCCACCATTTTATACCACTCACCATCTTTATAAGATACTTCAATGCCTTCTTCTTCGAATAAATCCTTAATTGGTGAATACCAAGTTTCTGTTTTATTCCTTCTGTCCTTCACATGAAAACCTTTATTAACAATAAGTTCAAGAGGTGTATCTGGCATAATTGATAAAACATCATCATTTAATTTATCAGTTAAATATCTGCCTAGACGGTACTCGTGGTTGCCCGTAAGAATGACTACTCGTTTTGGTCGAGTTATATTAATTACATCAATCATATATTGTCGTGTTAATACCATTTCTTCATCAAGTCCTACTCGATATCTTCTTGGAAATGAAGAACACGACCAACAATCCTCAGTATCCCCATTAAAAACTAATATATCAACTTTGTTTTTATATGAATAAAAAATATCAGTTGGTAAATTAAATGGTACATGTGCATCAGATATTGACAAGATTCTTGTTGCAATTCCATTATATCCATGAATATAATCATCGTATAGTTCGATTCCAACTGCTTGCTTACGCAACTGATCTGGGGTAATGCTTAAACCAAGCATGTCTCGAATTTCTATCCAATCCATATCAGTTTCTTTACGTCTTTTAGCAAGACAACATCTAATCTGCCATGCCATCATATCTTCGTTTTCTAATCTATGTAAGTCAGTAATATTAATTCACTCCTTACTCATTAGAAATAGGTTCATCAAGTTCTTCTTCAGACTTGATTTTAACCTGAATGTCTACATCAACACCATTAAATACAGATAGAAGAGTAGATAACTTTTTTTCTTCGCCATCTACATTAATTGTCATATTATCTGTATCTACCATTCCTGCGATCTTCATAGTTTTTGTTGTTACTTCTTTAAAACTAAATGCGTTTGCCATTAATTTTCTCCTTTTAATCCATTTTTTAACATATGAACATATGCGTCTTCTATATAACGAGTACCGCCGGATGTTTTATAGTACCCAATACGTTCACCATATGAATTTACATATCCACGATTAGTATTTGTGATAATACCTGCTTTCAGAAGTCTTTCGACATCTTCTTTCAAAATTTGTTTAATAATTTTTCACTTCTTTCATTTATATTTTCTTCTGAAAATAGAAGAATTAATTTCATAATTACACAAAAAAGACACAATAGCGGTGCCTTAGATATAAAACACCGCTATTGCAAAAGAGATTTATGAAAAATCTCTGAAATAAAACTCATCAAATATTTAAACCTGCAAACTAAGGCATTGCCTCTCCAAATAATATTTTATTTTTTCGCGAACTACCCACAAGCTGAAGCTAATGGGATAGCGAGCTTACTTTCTTTTCTATTTACTAAAATATCTATTTAATTTTCGATTATAATACCTAGTTACTTTTGGTTTTGTCCAAATTCTAGGTTTACATTTAATATCATCATATGTATGAATTTCTTTTTCTGGAATATAGTTGCATTCCAAACTTAACCCATCTAATACTTTGATAATAGTATTTTCAGATGGAGTAGTAGAAGATAAATGGTCGAAAATAATATCCTCTGCCGATTTAAAAATTTCTCGGACTGTCGCCACATTAATATCTTCCTTATCCGCTATTTGCTTTATTAAACTATCTTGTGTAATAATCAAATAATCAGCCTACCTCCAATCTTGCATCGAATTCGATTTATTAGAAACATATCTTGATTTGTAAATGATAACACGGTATAATTCCTCCTATACTTGTTAATTGTGCGATATGTTTATATTCTCTTATACGCACAAATGAAAAATTATAATAACCCATTGGAATTGGGTTATTATTAAATACTATTTCATAAAATAACCCAATAGAGATGGATTAAAAAACAAAAGTGGAAATTTACTTATTTCTTTTTCTTTCCCTGTCCCATTGTTTTCGATATTCTTTTTGACAACTATCACATCTTATTTTTGTCATATTTCTACTGTCAACTTCAAACCATTCTCCACAATCAACACACTGAACAACTTTGGTTTTCTTTACACTAATATTCTTCTCCAAATTATTCACAACATATTGACCATAGCAGAACCATAATAACTGCTTATAACGTTTATCTCTACCATACAAATACTCAATAAGCATATCAGTAATGGTTTCATCAGAATATCCAAACTTACTAAATTCGTCTCTGATTTTACATGCAACATATCTCAAATTATCAATATACTCATCCTTCATATTAATCATATAGCGATACTGTTTATTCAGTTCATCGTATAATTCTGAAACTTCCTTACTGCAAATGATATTTGAGTTTTCCATCATCACCTTGTAATCAATTTTTCCAAGATTCATGCCTCTTGTGTTAATGGGCTTATTTGGAATCTTGTCATAAATCTTATTTACAAAACTCTGATTACGATTTTTTACTTGTGATTTCTCTTTATCCTTTGCAAATTCGAAGAAAGCCGGTAACTTTCCATTTGTAAATTTTGAAATCTGCTCATTTATCTCATGTGGAAATTCTGGCTTGTATAAGGTTTTTGCGAAATCTATCACAAAATTGTTCTGACAACATAATCGTTTTACGCATTCAATCGCTTCTTGTTTTTCTTCATCAGTTCCATCTACAAACACATCATCATTCCAAATTTTTGAAATATCATTACTATATAAACCAATATTTCCGCTTGTAAATGCCTTATTTAATCCTGCATATATCGTCTTGTTATTTAGTTCTGTAGGTTCTGCTTTACGCATATTATAATACAGTGGGACTATACCATTCATGTTGCGCTCTGCAATTCTAACAAAATCTCTATCAGCAACTACAAGCGACTTGTCGCCATCAACATCAAATTGAAGAATCTTACTAATTAAATCATGTGTACTTGTATAAACAGCATTTGTAGTAAACCATTCTCTAATTTGTTCAACACGTTCACCATATCCTTCGCTTGCAACATTAAATCTAATAGCGTGTTCTTTATAAAGGTGTGGACTTCTAAGACAATCCAATTTATCATATTGCTTAAACAACCAACAGAATACTTCTTTATCATTTAATAATCCCTTTGGCTCTTCAATATGACCAAACCAATATTCACAAGATGCATAATAGTCAGGAAGTATAAATGTATATTTCCCAGTAACTTCAAGTTTTCCACTGCGATATTTCTTCAAAAGACTGTTCTTTGCTTCACGGATAACATCCTTTGCATATGTATCACTCAATAACGCAGGATACATCTTGACTGCCCTTTGAAATGGAGTCATATTCGTATTGTACGGAGTGATACCAAGAATATCCATCATAGTTTCTTTAGAAGAACAGACATTATTAATTCTATCTGCTGATTTCTTGGTAAGCAAATCAATTTCATCGTCTGTAATATTAGTTAATGTTTGAAGCATTTGGTAGTTAATTTTTGCATTCTTAATTCTATCTTCTTCGATATTGCACCTACCGGCACTGCAATGATATTTTTTAAAAGCATCTTTGTATTCATTCCAGTCATTAAAATATTTCCACATCTTAAATTGTGATTTTGTAAAAATCACCTGTATATCTTCTTCGATTACGTTATATTCTTTACCATAAATGTCTGTAATGATAGGGGAGTAGTTATTAACTTCAATAAACCTCTTAAAATCAAATACTCCCAATAACCCTTTGACCCATGGGGATCTGAACATAAAATTCTTTGTAGATACAGATGGCAATACCATACCAGCTCCATCAGTATGTGGAATAGGAACATAATCAGTTTTTCTTGTAATGGAATAGTCTGTCTCGTCTACAAAATCAAAAATTCCATACACGTTCGTTTCAAAATCATCAATTACAATGGATTTGTCAATATCAAATTCTTCCCATTCATCAGTAGCCGAATTGCTTAATGCCATATAAGCCAAGTGCTTATTTACATTGTTACCTCCTTTTGAATTAATTTTATCTATTGTAAGACCACACATAACTGTCTTTTCAATTCTATTCCATACAGATTCTTTTATAAATACTGCTTTTTTCTTTCGGATCTGACCTGCTGATGATGTAAAATACTTATATTTTTCACCTTTATATATAAAGCCATAAAATGAAATATCCTTAAATACATCGAAATAGTATACTTGTACGACCATTAGTGTGTCTGTCAGTTCATCCTGTTTAATTCCAATAGTTCTACTAAGAGCAGAATCAAATACGGAAATCACGTTATTATCATTGAGACTTCCCTCTCGAATACAACGAATATGGTCTTTTCCATCAGTCAATTCATTCTGTGCAACTTTATGAGATAGTAGATTAAGTAGCTTGTCTTTTGACTCTTTAGCCTTTTCTCTCTTATGTCTAATCAATTCATTCCACTTACAATAGTCTATAACAGTATCATAAGAAGACCCGATTATATCAACTTCTTCCGTTTTGTCATTTTTAAGTTTCTTAATATCCGCCTCTGAATAACCGAACTCTTTCAGTTTCTTTTCGATTTCAGGCAATTTGTTATTCACATAATTACGTTCTCTGCGATACTTACAGTTCATATCATGAAGATATTTCTCATGATTGCTATAAAAATGTCCTGTATCAACAGAATATAAATTATATTGTTTGTCTAACATAAATTACCGTTACTGAAAACTTATAAAAAGTTATAAACTTTTATGTTCCATTCCTACTTCATCGTGTATGCTTTTGCACTGAATAAATTCAGATACTACTCGCAGGTTCTTGTACACTCCATAGGCGTAAATTCCTGACTAACGTATCAGTACATATCTGTATTAACTTGAAAGTGTTATGCTACAGATTGTTTTTCTAAAACCGTTTCTCCATATCTTTTAAGATTCAAAGCGGCTTGATAATCTCTATCAATTACATTTCCACATTCGCATCTGTAAACACGGTCTGATAACTTCAAATCTTTCTTGATAGCACCACAACAACTACATAATTTAGAACTTGGAAAGAATCTGTCTGCAATAATTACCGGAATGTTATTCCACATTGCTTTATACTCTATCTGTCTTCTAAATTCTCTAAATCCTTGTTGTTGAACAGCTTTAGATAAATGTCTATTTTTCATCATTCCACTTACACTCAAATCTTCTATACAAATAAAACTTGGTTCTCGTTTTACGATTTCAGACGTTATTTGATGTAAATAATTATGACGAATATTCGTTAATCTATGGTTTAATTTTAAAAGTTCTTTTTCACTTTTTATAATGTTACTTGTTTTGCAGTAACTTTCTCCTTTCTTATTTTTCTCATATTTTCTTGAGATTAAACGCTGTAACCTGCGTTTTCTTTTTTCTAACTTTTTAACTTTTGTAGTCTTATTTATATTATGATATTTATGTTCATCAGAACATATTGCCAAATCTTTGATTCCTAAATCTATGCCAATACCATCATTTGATTGGATAGCAGTACAATCTTCATATTCAATTCCAACTGTTATATGCCAACTTATCCCATCGTACTTTATACGAGGATTGCTATACTTACAATCAGTTGGAATACGTCCGTGTTCTGCAAGTCTTATCCAGTTTAATTTCTGTTTATTTTTCTTTTTAGAAGTATCAAATCCTTCAATTTTTACATGTGTATTTGTAAACTGAATTTTTACATTGTCCTGATAAAACGATGGCACTGATTTCTTCTTGCTTTTGAATCGTGGAAATTTTGTATATCCTTTAAAGAAATTTCTATAAGCCTCACAAGCGTCTTTAATGGCTTGTTTTGTTACATTATTTGATATATTATTCAACCATGCATATTCATCTGTTTTCTTTAACTGTGTAAATTCTTTTCTTAAATCTCCATCAGATATAAACTTACCACCATTCTTATAATTCTCTTGTTCTCTTCCTAACGCCCAGTTATAAGCAAATCGAGCAGTATTGGCATATTGAAATAATTTAGTCTTTTGCTTGTTATTTGGAAGTAACATTACTCGGATTGTTTTTATCATCTTTTTCACCTCCTACTTATATATTCTCTTTTCATATTAAGTAAGAGATAAAAAAATACAGTTTAATCTCAAAAGGCATAATCGAAAAAACAGTCGAAAGCCTTATCAACTTATAAAAGTTATAAAAGTCAACAACTATTTATAACATTTTATAAGTTTATTTAAATTGCAATCATCCTCCTTTATTTTATTAACATATTCGGTACGAATATTGTATATTTTATATGACTCTTTACCATATCAGCTAAAACTAATAGGATTGTGAGCCTACTTTATTTTCTATTAATTTACCTTAGTGAAAATTTTCTCATAGGTGTATCCATCGTCGGTTGTATAATAGACATCTCTTATTCCTAAATCTCTAATAGCAGCCATACATGATGGGCAAGGACGAGCCATTCCATATGGCTGCTTCTTACGAATTCGATATATGTATAATTTAACCTTTGAAAAATTAATATCCATATTTTTAAGCTGACTGATACAATGTATTTCCGCATGAAGTTTAGGCAAAAGAGAGTCAGACGATATTCTATATGCGTTATAATACATTTGTATAGGGTGTGTTTTATTACTATTATAACCTATGCCGATTATCCGACCTTGATATACAGCAATGCAACCTATATGTATTTTACGATAATCGGAAATCATAGCAATTTCTTTTGCCCTTTTAAAATACTTGTAATCCTTTGTAAACAACATTTTACTTCTCTTTACATAATAAGTTTTTATTGTCTCTAATGATAGTATTTCGTTTGCATTCTTGGTCAAACTTCCAATCAGAGAAAATACGAGCAGCAATTCTCGAACCGTCATGAAAGTTGTCCTGTGGAATGTTTGTATTAAAATCTGAGTTAAATATTAATCCTCCAAAATCAGAATTATTTGTGCTACAAGTTCCTATTTTATAATTGTTTATTGTCATCTATATTTTAATTTCTCCTTTCTGTTATTTAATTTTTGTTTCTGTGAACTACCTACAAGTTAAAGCTTGATGGGATAGCGAGCTTACTTTCTCTTCTAAGCCCTCTTTGGGTTTGATAACAGTAATAGTGCTTTTAATATCTTCGATAAATGAACTGATTTTTTTTGTTTTATTATTATACGTATCAACATAAGAAAGATATAATTCTTTTTCTGCCCTTGTAATTGCTACATAGAATAATCTCTTTTCGTCATCAATATTATCATTCTTATAATGTGGTAAAAGCTCTTCATTGCATCCAATGATAAATACAACAGGATATTCCATGCCCTTTGACTTATGAATGGTTAATAATTTTACTTTTTCATCATTCTTGGTTTCTACTTCTTTGTTTAATTCATCTATGTACGTAATCAACTGCTCAATTGTAGAATATTTAGAACACATATTTTCAAAACTATCCATATTATCTATCTGCTCAATATAACTTCCATCATCAGCTTGTTTTCCCTTCGCAACAAAGCTGTCTATATTAAGACGATTTCTAAGATATTTAACCAAATCTGAAACAGAAGAATACTTTTTGTTTTGAATATAGTTAATAACCTCAAATATCTCATCAATACCATTCTTGAATCTCCAATTGCGTCTATCAATAGTAAACATGGAGTTATAGAGAGAGGTATTTCTTTGAATACTATTGCGTTCTACCTCCTCGAAAAATTTCTTATTTAACCATCTGTTAGGTTTGTTATATAAATAAGAAAACGCTTTATTATCATTTTCATGTAACGCTAATCTAAGATATGAGATAATTAACTTGATTTCTGGCAAGTCTGTAAACACTTTTCCCTGAACCTCCCACGACTAAAGTCGCAGGGCTCTCGGTCAATAACTCTATTGAGTCAAGTATCACCGAGCTATCCCCGTAGTTCCTACGGTTCTTATATATTACTTAAACATTTAATATCCTTAATCCTTCATTCAGAATATTAATAGCAGCATTTACATCTCTATCTAATTCTGAAATACAATTCGGACATGTCCAATTCCTGATGTCTTCTGATTTCTTGCCATCTCTATGACCACATACATGACAAATCTGTGATGACGGATAATATCTGTCAATTACAGATAAATCTTTTCCGTACCACTGAGATTTATAAGTAAGCAATCTACGAAACTCTGACCAAGATACATCTCCAACACGTTTATTCCGTATTCTTGAATCAGTTTCTTTCATAGACTTTACATCAAGGGTTTCAATCGCAATCACATCATAATTCCTAATAATTGTTGTAGTAAGTTTCTGTAAGAAGTCATTTCGTTGGTTAGAAATATGCTTCTGTAACTTTGCAACTTTCAATCTTGCTTTATTCCAACGATTGCTACCAATTGTTTTTCTTGATAATTCTCTTTGTAATTTAGCAAGTTTCTTTTCTGATTGTTCATAAAACTGAGGATTTTCAATTTTAATTCCGTCAGATAATATTGCAAAATTCACCAAGCCTAAATCTATTCCAACATTTTTATTAGTTTTCGGATATTGTGGCATTTCAACATCTGTACAACATAATGAACAGTAATAATGCCCATCAGGGTCTTGAGATACAGTTGCATTAAGTATTCTTCCTTGTAGGATTTGTTTATCTCTTACCTTAATTAATCCAAGTTTAGGTAGTTTAATGTGTTTATTTTCAAATCTTATATTATTATTCGTACAACTTGTTCTATAAGATTTATGTCTATCTTTCTTTGATTTAAACTTTGGATAACCGGAATGCTCTTTGAAGAATTTCTGATAAGCCATATCCAAATCTTTTAAAGATTTCTGTAATGAATCTTTATCAGGCTCTTTTAGCCATTCAAGTTTCTTCTTTAAATTCGTCAAATCTTTTGAACACATATTGTATGTAAACGTTATTTTATCATTCTCATACATTTCTTTTCTTTTATTAAGATAGTAGTTATAAACAAATCTCACACATCCAAACGTTTTCTGTATTAACTCTTGTTGTTTCTTGTTTGGGAATATGCGATACTTAAATGCTTTTTCCACAATATTACCTCACTTTCTAATTATTACTTCTCCATTTACAAAATGATTTTTTAGAAAATGAGATAGTATTAAGTTTTTAAATAATATATAAGAATCGTAGGATTCTTTAATCGTTTTAGAGGTTGTCGTTCAATATGGAACGCTACTTCCATACCAGTTCTCTTATGAACTTCTTATGCTTTCACATAAGCACAGACCATATCTTATCCCTCATCATTACATGTTAGGGTCTACCCATTTCCACACGCTTGTGTGTACTTCCCTCAAGAGGAATGGTCGTTGAGCTTTACCTTTCGGTCTTAGTTGCTGATTGTCCATTATTACAGTGTTTAGGATTTAACCTTGCACCATCTATTCAATTTTTTCTACTTTCGTAACATTCACGCTTATACCATTTAAGGTATTACGTTGTAGTTTAAATAGTTTTAAGATTTTCCAGCAATTCGAGTAGTATTGGGTGTCAGAAACACCACTAGATACACATTTCTGTATATCCTGACTATTTCGTAAACGTTCGCTTACTCATGACTGAAGTCACGAGTGTGCGCTCACGATTTAATCAATAATATCAAAAGCAATATTAGCATTATGTAAAGCTGTTTCCATTTTTTGTAGTTGTGCATTAGTCCTCGCAAGAATAGCAATATCATTATATCTATATCCTTCTCTTTTTAATTCTGTTATTTTCTTTGCAATCCATTCGTTTTCCTCATAATCATCTAAAAAATGTCTTAATTCAGGAACTTTAAAACTATTTTTATATGAAATGCTTTCTAAATAATTTTTGTGTTTAGAATCTGGAATGGTCAATGCTAATTTGTTTGCTGTTTTTACAATATCTTTGCTACATCTATAATTAGTATTGAGATTAATAACCTTTACATCCCTATAATCCGTATCAAAATTCAAAATGAATTTGCTATCACCACCTCTAAATGAATAAATTGCTTGTAATGGGTCGCCTACAATCATAGTGTTCTTATTATTTAATTTTCTTAAAAGTAGTGCTTGTGACAATGAAACATCTTGAAACTCATCAACTAATACATATTTAAAGATATTTTGATACTTAATTAAAATATCTTCATTTTCATCAAACACTTTATTTGCCATATTGAGAAAATCGTCAAACTCAATATAAGAGTTTCTGTCTTTATATTCTTCATACATTTTATAAATTCGTTTCATATCATCTTTTTTAAAAGGAATGTCCGATTTATAAATTAAATCATCGATGGAATATTTCATATTAATTTTCTGTAAAGCAATAAATGAAAATATTTCATTATATGGTACATCATCATTTTCACATAGTTGTAAAGAAGTGCAAATATCTTGTACTAATTTTTCTTTCTCCCATTGAGCAGTCCATACTTTAAATCTCTTTGCCCCATATGCAGATGAAATGACCTTTAGTGCCAAAGAATGAAATGTCTCAATATTTGCATTATGGATTTTGAGATCCTCTAATTTAGTAGCAATATTATCTTTTGCTTTTCTACTAAAAGTAATTGCTAAGATAGAAGTTGGCAATATCCCATAATTCTCAATCATATTTTTAATTCTGTGCGTAAGAACCGTAGTTTTTCCTGAACCGGCTGTCGCAATAACTGCAATATTTCCCTCAATAGCATTAATAGTTTCTTCTTGTTGTTTATTAAAATTCATTATTTTTTAACTCCTTTAGTTAATAATTTCCAAACTGTAATTATCATCAATAACACTTTTTTTAATTCTATCACCAAGATACTCTGTTTCATTCGCAATAGTCATTTCACACATTCCCTCTTGACCTAACATATAATCGTCTTCTCCATTGCAATACAAGTATTTACTAGGGAATTTATTAAAACGTTTACTTGCATTTTCAAGTATCATAGTTGTAAATTCATCATTAAATTCTTTAATTAATTTTTTTCTGTTTGTCTGTTTAAACTGATGAAGAATATATTCACATTTCTCAATATTGATATAGTAAGCTTCATAAGTTTTGTAAACACATTTTATTTTTCTTTTATATAGTTCTCTTTTTAAAACATCATTAAACTGCCTGGATTTTTTACTGTAATATCTTTCGGTGTAATTATTGATATTTGCTTCTTTATCAGCAATGCTAATACATTTTGAGTAATATTCCATTTCTTCCTTACTTGCCTGATGACTCTCAATGTGCAATGGTAATAAAACTTTTCCGTTTTCATCTATGACTATATTATCCACATCTGATATTTCTACATTAATACGATAGACTTCACGCCAAATAATTAAACCAGCAGATTTAAGATAGTCCAAAGCGGTCGTTATATAATGGTCGAGCATATCATCAGTCTTTTCTATGAATTCATATATTAATTCAATAGGATACTGTGTTTCTTTAGATGTATCTTCCTTATTGTATTTAACGAGATTATAATTTCTATTAACCATATTGATTTCCCTTGACCATTTGCCGACTGTAATATCTATCTTGCGATTCTCGTTATATTCATTATCTATAAGATAATTTAATATCAGTGGACATATATATTTATACATTGATTTTTGCATTTTAGACAAATTGTTAGGCAATGGGTATTTATGTATTTTTGTTATTTTATATGTACGGTTAGCTAAACCCTTGATATTACAATACTTTTCTGCTTTATTAAGTAATGTTTTTTTATAGTTACCAATAAAGTAGCCTTTTTCTTTATATGATTTTTTCTGAGCATCATTGCCAAACAAATCTACGAGTTCTTGTTCTGTAATTTCCCCAATTTTAATTTTTTCAATATCCATTTTTTATCTCCTTTTTTTGATATTTTTTTAAGCAAAAATGTATAAAACCCTTGATTTTAAGGCAAAAACTGCGAGTCACTTCATTCAAATGTTCCCCTAATATATATATTATATAGGGAAGAATTGAATGAAGTGATGTGCTGTAAACCCCTATAAATCAAGGGTTTTCATAATTTTTGCTTAAAAATTTAATATATTTTACATGATAATTTCCTCTTTATTTCTTTTCTATATTTATTTATATCTGTTGTCTTTTGCGTAGCAAAAAGACAACAGCACCATGAGCTTGCTTGCAAGCGATTGGTGTAATACGCCGTAGGCAATAAGTTTAATTATTTATTCTCTTTTTATATAGATTCCGTATTATATTTATATAGTGGGAAATTCTCACATACCCTTTAAGACAGCCAGATTGTCTTGCCCATAAAGGGCAATCCAAATCTGTCAGTCTTTTTCACTGATATGTCTTGTCACATTGCTTCACCGCCTAAATCGGCGGCTTGCAATATGTCAATCCAATCAGTGAAAATCATATTTATGTTATGTGGACATTTTGTACGGGAACCATATATATAAGCTTGCCGTTTATTTTGGGGGGTACAGACGTGAATTTATATCAAATTACACTGAATAATTCTCCATGTACTTTTAAAATATTTTTGCATAATGTGCTAATGGCATATCTACTTTTCTCCAAGTGGTGAGTGGTGGTCTCCAATGAATGTAATTTTTTGCAAATAAAAAAGAGTAACCAGAAATTAATCTGATTACTCTTTAATAAGTATCAATATTCTATTTAATTTGCTCAATTGACTCCATTAATTCACTCACAGTGTCCACAAACAACTTAAGCAATTTGGGATTATCTGCAATTAACCTCAGTTTAGAAGGTTTATTCTTATTATTATGTTGGTGTTGATAGCGAGACAAACGATTTTTCCAGCTTATATTCATAGCTGCATATACCTTTCTGAATGTACAATTGTATCCTTTACTGTTATCATTCAGTGCTTTCGCTAAAGGATCAATAGTTGTTCGTATGACATCTATAGGGCTTTGCACAATAGTTTGTATTGGCGTAATGCTATGCCCATCTGTATTCGATGCATTCAAAGACAAATATTCCTGCTTAAAGTGCATGAGTTTATCATCTATAATTGTCTCAATCTGTTCTTGTGTCAATGATATAATAGGCACATTTGCAGAATAGGGGATAAGATTACCGTCACGATAAGCCTCTATTATATCCCATACCCAATCCATGAACTTGTCGGCAATCGGCTGTCTTGACCAACGACATATTTCCATGATACCACGTTGATTATAGAGGTAGGTGTTATACATCTTTCCGTCA
>JBJEMK010000013.1:0-5525 GCA_051879635.1 Eubacterium sp. | reverse complement strand
ATTGGTAGATGTTTATGGCGAGGGTGTTCTTATTATGGGTGAAAGTGGCATTGGAAAGAGCGAGGCTGCACTTGAACTTATCAAAAGAGGACACAGGCTGGTAACAGATGACGTAGTAGAGATAAGAAAAGTAAGCGATGAGACACTTATCGGTACTTCACCTGATATTACAAGACATTTTATTGAATTAAGAGGTATCGGTATTATAGATGTTAAGACATTATTTGGTGTTGAAAGTGTAAAGGAAACACAGAGCATTGATATGGTAATTAAGCTGGAGGAATGGGACAGAGATAAAGAATATGACAGGCTTGGGCTTGAAGATGATTATACCGAATTTATGGGCAATAAAGTTGTCTGTTATTCGATACCTATAAGGCCGGGACGTAATCTGGCAGTTATCGTAGAATCGGCAGCAGTCAATCACAGACAGAAGTGTATGGGATATAATGCGGCTCGTGAACTTTATAATCGTGTTCAGCAGAATATGATGAAAAATTCAGAAAGCTAACATGGCAGGAAAGTTATGAAGAGATTTTGTTTTGGGGTTGACGTAGGAGGAACTACCATTAAGATTGGTTTTTTTACAACAGATGGCAATCTTATTGAAAAGTGTGAGATACCTACAGATAAAACTGAAAATGGAAGTAATATACTTAAAGATATTACAGGTTCAATTGATGAATGCCTAAAACGATGCAGAGTTGATTTGGAAGATGTAGAAGGCGTTGGTATTGGACTTCCGGGACCGGTAACCGGTGATGGAATGATTCTTAATTGTGTTAATTTAGGCTGGGGTACATTTAATATCGAAAAAAGGGCATCAAATGCATTTCACGGCTTGCCTGTATGGGCAGCTAACGATGCAAACGCAGCAGCGTTGGGAGAAGCTTGGCAGGGTGGTGGAAGAGATTATGAAGATATGGTTATGATTACCCTTGGTACCGGTGTAGGCGGAGGTGTCATCATAGGTGGCAGAATTATATCCGGTTCCAACGGAGCTGCAGGAGAGATTGGGCATATGCCTGTAAGATATGACGAAACGGAATATTGTAGTTGTGGAAAAAAAGGTTGTCTTGAGCAGGTAGCAAGTGCGACCGGAATTGTAAAAGAGGCTGTAAAAATACTTGCTTCATATGATGGCAGCTCATTATTGAATGATATAGATAATTTTACGGCAAAAGATGTATTTGAATGTGCAAAACAAGGTGACCAGGCAGCACTCGATACGATAGAAATCATGACTGATTATCTGTCAACAGCTATGGCACAAGTGGCTTCAGTTGTTAATCCTGAGGTTTTTGTGCTTGGTGGAGGAGTAAGCAGAGCAGGAGAGTTTCTCATTAACAAATTACAAAAAAAATTTCTGGAAAGAACATTTCTGCCATGTAGAAATGCAAAAATTGTACCGGCATCGCTGGGGAATGATGCAGGAATTTATGGCTGTGCGGCATTAGTTGCAAAAAAACTGTAAGTTACAAGATAATTAAGAAGGGATGATAATTATGCTTAGCTTTGAATCAGAATTAAGGAGAATAATTCCGGATACAAGATATAAAAAAGATGAACCAATGAAAAATCATACAACATTTCGAGTAGGAGGACCTGCAGATTATGTTATATATCCTGATGGAATTAATGAGATAAAGGATATATTGATGTTATGTTATAAATGGGGAATAAAGAGTTACATAATGGGTAACGGAAGTAATTTATTAGTCAGTGATGAGGGATATAAAGGAGTAATATTAAAACTTGGAAATGAATTCTCTTGTTGCAGAGCAAATGAAGGACTTTTTATAGCGCAGGCAGGAATGCGTTTGTCAAATCTTGCATCGCTTGCATGTACTCACGGATATACAGGGATTGAATTTTTATATGGAATTCCGGGTACAGTTGGCGGAGCAGTTGTCATGAATGCAGGCGCATATGGTGGCGAGATCAAGGATGTTGTCAAATGGACAAAGGTTCTTGATAATAAGGGTAATCTTCTGCTTTTAGATAACAGCCATCTTAAATTCGGCTATAGGAAAAGCCTTTTTACGGAAACTGATTATATAGTGTTAGAAGCGGCATTTGAACTTTCACCGGGAAATAAAAATCAGATAAAAAATAAGATGGATGAGCTAATGGAAAAGAGAAAGAGTAAACAACCACTTGAATATCCAAGTGCAGGAAGTACTTTTAAGAGACCTGAAGGATATTTTGCAGGACAACTTATAGAGGAGTCAGGATTAAAGGGATATTCACTTGGAGGAGCGCAGATTTCAGAAAAGCATTGTGGTTTTATTATTAATAAAGGCAATGCAACTGCTGATGATATAAAGAAACTTATAGCTTATGTACAAAGGGAAGTAAAGGCTAAAAAGGGCATAACTCTTGAACCCGAGATTAAGATTATTTAGGTGGTAAAATGCGTTTTGTTATTGTTACCGGCATGTCAGGCGCCGGAAAAAGTACAACTTTAAAAATTCTTGAAGATTGCGGATATTTTTGTGTAGATAATCTTCCAATAAAGCTAATAGAAAAGTTTGCAGATCTTACATTCAATCCGAATAGTGAGATTAGTAAAGTTGCAGTCGGAGTAGATATAAGAAGTGGTCAGACACTTAATGAACTTGAGGCCATTCTGGATAATATGACTAAGAACAAACAGTACCACAATATATTATTCATGGATGCAAGCGACAAAGTGATAATGAAACGTTTTAAAGAGACGAGACGTGCGCATCCGCTGTCCAAGGATTCAAGTATTCAGGAGGGCATTGCCAAAGAGAGGGTTGAACTTGATTTTTTAAGACAGCGCGCGGATTATATTATTGATACCAGTAACATACTTACCCGTGAACTCAAAGAGCAGATAGAAAAAATGTTTGTTGATAATATGCACTATAAAAGCATGTTTATTACAGTTCTGTCTTTTGGATTTAAATACGGTATACCATCTGATTCAGATTTAGTATTTGATGTAAGGTTTTTGCCAAATCCGTATTATGTTGATGAGCTTAAATATAAGACCGGCAATGACAGGGAAGTCAGGGATTATGTGATGAATTCAGATGTATCGCATACATTTATTAAACAGCTTAATGATATGATAAAGTTTTTGATACCCAATTACATCGCAGAAGGCAAAAATCAGTTAGTAATCAGCATTGGGTGCACAGGAGGAAAACATCGTTCGGTAACGATAGCTAATGAACTCTATGAAGCACTTAATACCAGTAATAAAGAATATGGATTAAAGATAGGTCATAGAGATATTATAAAGGATAACATGGGCATAAAGAGAAGAGACCCTAATAAAAATTAATAAAGTAATAAGGAATAAATATATTTCTCGGATTGTATATACAGTCCGAGAATTTTGAGGTTATTATGTCATTTTCGGGTAAAGTAAAGGAAGAACTTTCAACACAGATAAATAGTGCAAGACATTGCAGAATTGCAGAGCTCTCAGCCATAATAAGTATGAGAGGAGAGGTCTCAATTTCTCAAAATGATGAATATATATTATCAGTACATACAGAGAATGAACTGGTAGCGGTTAAGACATCTTTACTGTTAAAAAAAATATTTGGAATAGATGTACAGGTAAAAACGGGAAAAAATTCACATGCAGGTAAAGACAGAATCTATATTGTTGAATTGAATAATCATAAAGATTCCATAAAGGTTTTACAGGCAGCAAAATTAATAAATTCACAGGGGGAAATAGGAGAAGATTTAGCCGTTTCTGATAATATAATTATACAGCAGGTATGTTGCAAAAGAGCGTTTTTGCGCGGGGCTTTTCTGGCGGCAGGATATGTGAACAATCCTGAAAATGCATATCATATGGAAATAGTATGTGATACAAAAATGAAGTCAGAAAAAATTTGTAAAATAATGAAAAATTTTGAAATTGATGCAAAAGTAGTTGCAAGAAAGAAGTGTTATGTGGTATATATCAAAGAAGGCGAAGGAATTGTGAATGCTTTAAATGTTATGGAGGCACATGTTTCGCTAATGGAATTTGAAAATATCCGTATACTAAAGGATATGAGAAATTCACTAAATCGCAGAAATAACTGTGATGTTGCAAATATTAATAAGGTTGTACAAACGGGAGTAAAACAAAAAGAAGACATCGAATTTATAAGAGATACTATTGGATATGGTTCATTGCCGGAGAATTTACGGGATATTGCAATTATAAGATTGGAAAATCCGGATGCATCCCTTAAGGAATTGGGAGAAATGCTTACACCTCCCATTGGCAAGTCAGGCGTGAATCATAGATTAAGAAAAATTAGTTCAATAGCGGAATCATTGAGAGATGGCAAGGAGGAATTTTAATGATAACCAAGGACATAACTATTCAGATTCAAACAGGTTTAGAAGCAAGACCGGTTGCTCTGTTCGTACAGGTGGCCAGCCAGTTTGACAGTTCAATTCATGTTCAGTATGACAATAAGAAAGTTAATGCTAAGAGTATAATGGGTATGATGACATTAGGACTCACAGCAGGCGAGACTGTAAATGTAATTGCTGAAGGAGAAGATGAAGAAGCAGCAATCAGTAGTATTGAGGAATATTTGAGTAGTAAATAACATACGAATTAATACGTTAAAATTCAAGGAAGTTGCCGGGACAGCAAAATCTATATCTGGAATGATATGTAGGTTTTGTTGTCCCGGCAACTTTTTTATTATATAGGAAATTCCTCTGAATTTCCTATATAATAAAAATACTCCGCTAAGGAATATGCGTCATAATAAAAAATTAGTTTCACCTAATTGTTATTTTGAAGGTATTATTATATAATAAATTCATATGTGAGAATAAAAGAAAGGAGCTGCCAATATGAATTTCACACATTTGCATGTGCATACAGAATACAGCCTTTTAGATGGTTCCAGCAAGATAAAAGAAATAGTTGCGCGGGCAAAGGAATTAGGCATGAACAGTCTAGCAATTACAGACCATGGTGTTATGTATGGTGTTATTGACTTTTATCGGGCGGCAAAGGATATAGGTATTAAGCCTATTATAGGTTGTGAAATATATGTAGCTCCGGGATCAAGATTTGATAAAGAGCCGGGGGCGGGTGAGGACAGATATTATCATCTGGTGCTGCTGGCTGAAAATAATACAGGATATTCAAACCTGATGAAGATAGTTTCAAAGGGTTTTGTTGATGGATTTTATTATAAACCTCGTGTAGATTATGAAGTTTTAGAACAATACCATGAAGGAATTATTGCACTGGGTGCATGTCTTGCCGGAGAGATTCAGCGATATCTGGTCAGAGGGTTATATGAGGAAGGCAAAGCAGCAGCACTGCGTTATGAAAAGATATTTGGTAAGGGTAATTTCTTTTTAGAATTGCAGGATCATGGTATACCTGAACAAAAAAATGTAAATCAGCAGTTGATGCGCATAAGTGAAGAACTGGGCATAGAGCTTGTATGTACTAATGATGTCCATTATACATATGCAGAGGATGAAGCTGCCCATGATATTCTGTTGTGTATTCAGACAGG
>JBJEMK010000012.1:0-5589 GCA_051879635.1 Eubacterium sp. | reverse complement strand
TACTGCCATAGGAAGCGACGGAATACCTAATATTTCTACGGCTATAGCTATTCCTGCACCTGCCATAATTAAATTCCATGGAAGATTTCCGTTCATTACACCCTCTACAACCAGTTTCATTAACGTTGCCTGTGGTGCCGGAAGTTCCGCTGAACCATATCCCCATGCACTGCTTAACAGATACAAAACTCCGGCAATTGCAATCGAAGATATTGTAACTCCTATCAATTCGCCAATCTGCTGTTTTACGGGAGTTGCTCCCAATATATATCCGGTCTTCAAATCCTGTGATGTATCTCCGGCAATTGCAGCTATAATGCAAATAATTGAACCTATGGCTATTGCACTTATCATTCCATTCAGTCCTGTATTTCCTGATATTTTTATAATAAGTGTTGATATCAGCAAAGTTGCAATTGCCATACCTGACACAGGATTATTACTGCTTCCTACCAGACCTACCATTCTGGATGATACTGTCGCAAAGAAGAATCCCAGAACTGATATAATAAATGCACCTGCGAGATTAACAGGTATAGTTGGTATAAGCCATATAGCAATTGTTACAGCTATAGCTCCAACTATGACTATTGCAAATGGCATATCTCTGTTCTTTCTATTGCTTTCATTGTTAAGGCTTATTTCTCTCTGATTTGATTTTTCATTTCTTAAACCTCTAATCGAATCTCTAAAAGCTGATGCAATTGAAGGAAATGTTTTAATCAGGCTTATTACACCTGCAGCCGCAACTGCTCCTGCTCCAATATATCTTATATAATTGCTCCATAATGTCCATGAATCCATCTGATTGACGGGTATTGTGCCCGGATACATTATCATAGTGTTCCCAAAAAAGCTGATTACAGGCATTAATACCAGCCATGATAAAATACCACCTGCAAGCATATACGATGCAATTTTGGTTCCACATATAAATCCTACGCCTACTAGTGCAGGCAGTACATCTATGCCTAATGCGGAACCTTTATATTTTGTGCTTTCATAATGTATTTCACTTGGGAATATTTTCAAACCATCTGCCAGAAATTTATAAACTGCTGATACTAATAATCCCACAAAAACTACACCTGACTTTGGAGCTGTAGCATTATCTTTAGTCTGTTCTAAATTATTTACATCATGTTCACCAGTCAATAGTACTTTTGCGCATGCCTCACCTTCCGGATACGGAAGTTTATCCTTTTCCTTTACAATCAGCATTTTTCTCAATGGTACCATAAATAGTACTCCTAATATACTTCCGGCCAGTACGATAAGCGTTATTTCAATATATGTTGGAAATCCACTTCCATTTTCATCCGCCCACATAAACAAAACAGGAAGCGTAAAAATAGCTCCTGCTGCAACTGACTCTCCTGCTGAACCTATAGTCTGTACCATATTATTTTCAAGAATAGAATCTCTTTTCATTATAATGCGTATAATTCCCATTGAGATTACAGCTGCAGGAATAGATGCAGAGACGGTCATCCCTACTCTTAAGCCTAAATAGGCGTTTGCAGCGCCAAAAACCACTGCAAGAATTATTCCCAGAATAATTGATGTTATAGTAAGCTCTTTTTTCTTCATAATACACCTCTTATGTAGTGTATCCAGATGATAGAAAATAAAACAAATTGTAACAAACAATTATCTGGGAATATTTGTCTAATCCATATTTTATTATAAAAATTTATTGTAAGCGTTACTTTGCCTCAATATATCCTTTTGCCACCAGAGTTTCTGCACATAGAACGGCTCCACCGGCTGCTCCACGAACAGTATTATGGGAAAGTCCTACGAACTTCCAGTCATATACCGTATCTTCCCTGAGTCTTCCTACAGAAACGCCCATTCCATTTTCATAATCAACATCTTGGGCAACCTGTGGTCTGTTATCTTCTTCAAGATATTGTATAAACTGTTTTGGTGCACTTGGAAGATTCAGTTCTTGCGGAATACCTTTGAAATTAACCAGTTTCTCTATAAGCTGTTCCTTTGTTGCTTTCTTTGCAAACTTAACAAATACAGCTGCTGTATGTCCGTTAAGTACAGGAACACGAATACACTGTGTTGTAATAACAGGTGCATCAGCTTTTACAATAACGCCATTCTCGATTTTGCCCCAAAGTCTCAATGGCTCCTGTTCACTCTTTTCTTCTTCTCCGCCTATATAAGGAATAATATTACCAACCATCTCAGGCCAGTCATTAAATGTCTTACCTGCTCCTGAAATAGCCTGATATGTAGTAGCTACAATTTCAGTCGGTTCAAATTCCTTCCATGCAGTAAGTACAGGAGCATAGCTTTGTATTGAACAATTAGGCTTGACTGCGACAAAACCTTTTTTGGTTCCAAGTCTCTCTCTCTGATACTTTATTACTTCAAAATGCTCCGGATTAATCTCAGGCACAACCATAGGCACATCCGGAGTCCACCTATGTGCACTATTATTAGAAACTACAGGTGTTTCTGTTTTTGCATATTCTTCTTCAATTGCCTTAATCTCATCCTTAGACATATCAACTGCACTAAATACAAAATCAACCTGTGCAGCAACATTTTCAACTTCGTTAACATTTAATACTGTAAGTTTTTTAACTGCTTCCGGCATTGGGGTGTCCATTTTCCAGCGTCCGCCAACTGCTTCTTCATATGTTTTTCCTGCTGACCGAGGACTTGCTGCAACTGCAACTACCTCAAACCATGGATGATTTTCAAGAAGAGAAATAAATCTCTGTCCAACCATTCCTGTTGCACCTAAAATACCTACTTTTAATTTCTTGTCCATTTTATAACTCCTTAACATATAAAATATAATGTTTAGTTCGCTTAATTCTACATTATGCAAAATTAAATGTCAATATATGTATGCGCTTACATATAATTATTGTGCTCTGTTCCTTACATCAATTGCATCTTCATCAATCTCAGTTTTGGGAATAATTATCGGAGGCATTCCTGCATTCGCAGTGATATTAGTAATTATAGACCTAAGATATGGAAATAGTTCATTATATGTTTCAACATGCATTTTCTTTCTATCTGCTCCCGGCGCATAAGAAAATACTCCTGTAAGGGACACTTTTAAATCAAATTCATTACTTGCATCCTCAATTTCCAATACACATGTTCCAAAACATTCATATGTATCTTCCTTATAATTGACATTATAGTTTAACTTATTATGCATCTCCAATTTCCCATTTTTTGTGATCCTGTTTACAAAATTAATTTCATTTACTTTATATCCTTTAAAATATAAATCACCCATTATTACCTCCTTAAGAAGTTCAAAGAAATTTCCTATGATATAAAAAGGAGTTTCATCCGCGAAACTCCTGCATTCTATACTTCTTTTGCATTATTTATGCACATAAGAGCTGCCTAGCGGATTCGAACCGCCGACCTCCGCCTTACCAAGGCGACGCTCTACCTGCTGAGCCAAGGCAGCTTATGATGTTCCCACCGATAAGATGATACTATAATTTTCAAAACATTTCAACATAAAAATGTTAAGAAAGTCTTTGTCTTACAATCTCATATGCTAACACACCGGCTGCCACCGATGCATTTAGTGAATCAATATTTCCTTTCATTGGAATGGATGCTATAAAATCACACTTTTCCCTGACTAATCTCCCTACTCCTTCGCCTTCATTACCAATAACCAGTCCTATAGGTCCTTTAAGGTCAAGATTATACATGATTTCGCCATCCATATCCGCACATACAAACCACATTCCTTGCTTCTTCAGCTGTTCAATTGTAGAAGCAAGATTTGTCACTTTTGCAACAGGCGTATAATTTATAGCACCTGCAGAAGTTTTGGCTACAGTAGCAGTAAGACCGGCAGCCCTTCTTTTTGGAATAATAACTCCATGCGCACCTGCCAGATTAGCCGTTCTTATTATTGCTCCTAAATTGTGAGGATCTTCTATATTATCCAGCAAAAATATAAAAGGTGGTTCACTTTTTTCCTGTGCATTTTTTAATATGTCATCAACTGTGGCATACTCATATGCTGCTGCAAATGCAATAACTCCCTGATGTTTCCCGGTATTCGACATTTGATCTAAACGTTCTTTAGCAACATAATTGATTATCGTATCAGTTTTTTTTGCTTCCCTCAATATTGTTCTTATTGCACCATCTTCACAATGCTCTATTATAAAAAGCTTGTCAATTGTTTTTCCTGAACGGAATGCTTCTATAACTGAATTTCTGCCCTCTATTGTAAATTCATTATACCTCATTATTCAATCCTTTTATTCCTGTTTTTATAAGTTCACACATTCGTGAAGACTGATTGGTTAAATACAAATATCCAATAAGTGCTTCAAATCCAGTTGCCATACGATAATCTATCATTGTTGCATTTTTAGCTTTTGAAAATGATTTCGCATTACGCCCACGCTTATACACCGCCTGTTCATCCTCTGTAAGACTGTCCATAATTATTTTTATCATATTAGCCTGAGTTTCTGCCTTCACAAAACTGCTTGTTTCCCTGTGTAATTTATTTGCACTTTTATTAGCTTTAGTAACAACCATTGTTCTTATAATGATTTCATATACTACATCACCTATATATGCAAGGGTCAATGGTGAGTAATCAGCAATATCGATATTGTCAAACTGCATCTGCTTACTTATTACATCAAATATATCAGCCATATTTATGCCTTCTTCCATTTAACACCTTCTCGTGTATCCTCAAGAATAATACCTTTTGACAATAATTCGTCACGTATCTGGTCAGCAAGAACAAAATTCTTATTCTTTCTTGCCTGATTTCTCTTTTCAATCATTTCTTCAATATCATCTGCCAGGATTTCTTCTTTACGTTCAGGAATTATTCCCATGACATCACAAAGAGTTAATATATCGTTTTTAATTGATTGTATATATAATTTTGAACTGTTACCATCAACAGTAGAATTACTAAGCTTAACCATTTCGAAAATAGCTGAAATTGCATCTGCTGTATTAAAATCATCTTCCATTGCTTTTTCAAATTTTAAAACCAGTTCCTTTATCAATTTCAGGTTTTCATTCTCTTCGTTTGATGCAGGAATATCCTTACCTTCTGTGCTTTTTAATTTCTCAACCGCAGTTATTATTCTGTCCAGTCCATTCTTTGCTGCTTCCATTAATTCTGCGCTGAAATTTATCGGACTTCTGTATTGTGCACTTAGCATAAAGAATCTAAGCACCTGCAAATCATATTTCTGTGCAATATCCCGCACTGTAAAGAAATTTCCCAAAGACTTAGACATTTTCTTATTATCAATATTTAAAAATCCATTATGCATCCAATATTTTGAAAACTGAACACCATTTGCAGCTTCGCTTTGTGCTATTTCATTTTCATGGTGAGGGAAAATCAAGTCTTCTCCACCTGCATGAATATCTATCTCATCACCAAGATATCTTTTGGACATAACAGAACACTCAATATGCCATCCCGGACGCCCTTCACCCCATGGTGAATCCCATGCAGGTTCCCCCTCTTTCTTTGGCTTCCATAAAACAAAATCTAAGGCATCTTCTTTAGAAAGTTCTATTCTTTTTATTAATTTATCAGAT
>JBJEMK010000011.1:0-22216 GCA_051879635.1 Eubacterium sp. | reverse complement strand
AGCTATTTTTACGAATCCGCGCCTCGCGAGAGAGTTCGCAAGCGAACTCTTTGTTCTATCATAGGAAATTTCTTTGAACTTACCTATGATATAAAATATTAATTGTAAATGGAGGAAATGATAATGAAAATTAAATTAAAAGATGGATCTTTTAAAGAGTATGAAGCTCCAATAAGTGCATATGAGATTGCCAGAGACATTAGCGAAGGACTGGCTAGAGTAGCATGTGCTGCAGAGATTGATGGGAAGGTATCAGATTTGCGTACAGTTATTGATAGTGATTGTACTCTTAATATTCTTACGTTTAATGATGATGCAGGAAAGGCAGCATATAGACATACTGCGTCGCACGTTCTGGCAGAGGCAGTAAAGAATCTGTATCCTGAAGCAAAATTAGCAATTGGGCCTTCTATTGATACAGGATTTTATTATGATTTTGAATGTGAACCATTTTCTCGGGAAGATCTTGATAAAATAGAAGCAGAAATGAAGAAAATCATAAAAAGAGGAGAAAAGCTGGAAAGATTTACATTGCCACGGGAAGAAGCAATTAAATTTATGGAAGAAAAGAATGAACCATATAAAGTACAGCTTATCAAAGACCTTCCTGAAGATTCTATAATATCATTCTATTCTCAGGGAGAATTTACAGATTTATGTGCAGGACCTCATCTTATGAGTACCTCAACAATAAAAGCATTTAAACTTATTTCATCATCAGGAGCTTATTGGAGAGGAAATTCAGATAATGCAATGCTGACAAGAATATATGGAACAGCATACACAAAGAAAGATGAACTGAAGGAATATCTTGACTATCTGGAAGATATAAAAAAACGAGACCATAATAAACTTGGCAGAGATATGGAATTATTTACAACGGTAGATGTTATCGGTCAGGGTCTTCCACTGATTATGCCTAAAGGCGCCAAAATTATTCAGACTCTTCAGCGATGGATTGAAGATTTAGAAGATAATGAATGGGGCTATGTAAGAACAAAAACACCACTTATGGCAAAAAGTGATTTGTATAGGATATCAGGACATTGGGACCATTATAAAGAAGGTATGTTTGTAATGGGAGATGAAGAAAATGATAAAGAAGTATTTGCACTACGTCCTATGACATGTCCTTTCCAATATTATATTTATAAAGCAAGTCAGAAATCATATAGAGACCTGCCATTGCGTTATGGAGAAACATCAACATTATTCAGAAATGAAGAATCAGGAGAAATGCATGGATTGACACGTGTACGTCAGTTTACGATTTCTGAAGGCCATCTTATTGTAAGACCGGATCAGATGGTAGAAGAATTTAAACAATGCCTTGCACTTGCAAAATATTGTTTGCAGACACTTGGGGTGGAAGAAGATGTAACTTACAGATTATCATGCTGGGATCCTGATAACAAGGATAAATATATTGGAGAACCGGAAGTATGGGAAGAAACACAGCAGCATATACGTGATATATTAAATGAGCTTGATATAAAATTTTATGAAGGTGTAGGCGAAGCAGCATTCTATGGACCAAAGGTAGATATTCAGGCAAAAAATGTATATGGTAAAGAAGATACGATGATAACGATTCAATGGGATGCATTGCTTGCAGAACAGTTTGATATGTATTACGTTGATCAAAATGGCGATAAAGTAAGACCATATATTATTCACAGAACGAGCATGGGCTGTTACGAGAGAACATTGGCATGGCTGACTGAAAAATATGCAGGATTGTTCCCAACCTGGTTATGTCCTGAACAGGTAAGAGTTTTGCCTATTTCTGAAAAATACAGTGAATATGCAAACAAGGTTGCAAAGGAGCTTAAGTCAAATGGAGTTTTATGTACTGTTGATGAAAGGGCAGAAAAAATCGGATATAAGATTAGGGCTTCAAGGCTTGACAGAGTTCCTTATATGCTTGTAGTAGGACAGCAGGAAGAAGAAACTGGCAAAGTTTCTGTAAGAAGCAGATACGAAGGCGATGAAGGGCAAAAAGATTTATCAGTATTTGTTGACGAAATCTGTAAGGAAATCCGTACCAAAGAAATCAGAAAAATCCATACTGAAGAAAATAAATAGTCTTTTATTTTATTTGTATAATTTGTTTACAATTGCAAATAATAATGGCGTAAAAAAATTTTTAGGAGGAAATAATTATGCCAATTTTAGATTGCAGTGTATCAACATGTTATTATAACAAACAAAATCAGTGTTGCCTTGGAGATATTAAGGTAGAAGGAGAAAGTGCTACAAATAGCGAAAGAACAGCATGCAACAGCTTCAGGGAAAGAGGAGAAGACACCTATTCAAATACTTGTGGCTGTGGAATTGAACCGGAAACAGTTATACAGGTTGACTGTGATGCTATAAAATGTGTATATAATGAAGATAGAAAATGCAAAGCAGATCATATAGGAATTGCCGGTGCAGGTGCAAAACATTATACTGAAACTGAGTGTTCAAGTTTTAAACCTGAATAAAGAAAAAAGCAATAAGCAATTCATTAAATAATATTCTAAAAATAAATGATTGACATATAATAACAATGGTGGTATTATATTTTGAGTTGTAAAAACATCAAAACAAAGCAGAGTATCCACTCTCACCTCAGCACAATTAAGTGACTGGTGGTTAATATTATTCAAACTTATGTTTGTAATTATGTTTATTAGTGGATAGTCTGACTATCCACTTTTTAATTTTCAGGGAGGTGCACAACCATTAGCGAGCATATGATCAATGAACAAATCAGAGACAGAGAAGTACGTCTGATTGGAGAAAACGGAGAACAGCTTGGCATTATGTCAGCAAAGGAAGCTTACAAATTAGCTCAGGATGCAGATCTTGATTTAGTTAAGATTGCACCAAAGGCTCAGCCACCGGTATGTAAGATTATCGATTATGGCAAATTCAGATACGAAGAAGAACGTAAGGCAAAGGAAAATAAAAAGAAACAGAAAACTGTTGAAACAAAAGAAGTCCGTATGTCGCCTAACATTGAAGCAAATGACCTGAATACAAAAGCTAATATGGCTCGTAAGTTTCTGGAAAAAGGAAACAAGGTAAAGGTTACACTTCGTTTTAGAGGTAGAGAAATGGCTCATGTTCAGACAAGTAAGCATGTACTTGATGATTTTGCTGAGCTGTTATCAGATATTTCATCAATTGATAAACCTGCTAAATTAGAAGGAAGAAATATGACAATGTTTTTAGTTCAAAAGCGATAATTGCTTAATATATTTAAGGAGGAAAATACAATGCCAAAAATTAAGACAAGCAGAGCCGCTGCAAAGCGTTTCAAAAAGACAGGTACAGGAAAGCTTAAAAGAATGAAAGCTTATAAGTCACACATTTTAACAAAGAAATCAACAAAGAGAAAGAGAAATCTTAGAAAGGCTACTATCACTGATGCCACAAATGTAAAGAACATGAAGAAGATTTTACCATATTTGTAAGATATAGGTTAGGAGGAAATTAGATTATGGCAAGAATTAAAGGCGGATTGAACGCTAAGAAAAGACATAATAGAACATTAAAGCTGGCTAAGGGATACAGAGGCGCCAGATCAAAACAGTATAGAGTTGCTAAACAGTCAGTTATGAGAGCCCTCACAAGTGCTTATGCCGGACGTAAAGAAAGAAAACGTCAGTTCAGACAGTTATGGATTGCACGTATCAATGCAGCAGCAAGAATGAACGGATTATCATATAGTAAGTTTATGTATGGACTCAAACTTGCAGGAGTTGAAATGAACAGAAAGATGTTAGCTGAAATGGCAGTTAATGATGCTGAGGGTTTCACAAAACTTGCAGAAGTTGCTAAAGGTAAATTAGCATAGTACATCAATTTTATAAAAGTAAAAATGTCTCCGGATTTTCTGGGGACATTTTTACTTTTATAAAATTTCAGAATACATAGGAGGTAATAAAATGAAGAAGATTAGAATTGCAAGCGAACTGGTATATCTTTTTGCTTTGATAATATTATCGTTATCAGTGGCCATGATAACAACAACAAATTATGGAGTTTCGATGATTGTGGCACCGGCGTACATATTAAGTATAAAGACAGGCGTATTGACTTTTGGACAATGTGAATATATTGTACAGGGGATTTTGTTTGTAATATTTTGTGTATTGATGAAAAAGGTAAAGCCGGTATATTTTAGTTCATTTATAACAGGTATTATATATGGAGCTATGCTGGATTTCTGGAGACTTATAATTCCACATTTTAATCCTTCGGTAACTTTACCGGGCTCACTTCCTGTTACACTTAAAATTATATATTTTATTGTGGGAATGGTTATGACGTCATTTTCTATAGCATTGTTTTATAGAACTTATCTTTACCCTCAGGTATATGACTTTTTTGTAAAGGGTGTTAGTGAAAAATTTAAACTTGACAGAAACAAATTTAAAATAGGATTTGATTGCACCTGCCTTTTTGTTTCTTGTATAATGACGTTATTAATGTTTGGAAGGTTTGTTGGTGTGGGGCCGGGTACTATTATTATGACTGCCTTTAATGGTCTTCTTATAGGATTTTTTGATGGTATATTAGAAAAATATTGTATGTTTGAACCTGCCTTTAAAAAATTCAGTAATAAATTTGATATATTGTAATTCACATTTTAAACACATTACCATCATATAGTATTCAATGTATGTAAACAATTTGAGCATATAATTATTTCAGCAGAAAGTTTAAGGAGGAGAAAACTTTGATAGAAATTAATCATTTGGTCAAAAAGTATGGCGATCATATTGCAGTAGATGATTTGAGCCTATCAATTAAGCCGGGGAAAATATATGGATTTTTGGGACCTAACGGTGCAGGTAAATCCACTACGATGAATATTATTACCGGATATATTGGCGCAACATCTGGCGAAGTTAAAATAGATGGTCATGATATTTTTGAAGAACCGGAAGAAGCAAAGAAATGTATTGGATATCTTCCTGAATTACCACCATTATATCAGGAAATGACAGTAGGAGAATATCTTAAGTTTGTAGCAGAACTTAAGAGAATTCCAAAGAAAGAACGTAAACAGAACATAGCTGAGGTAATGGAACTTACCAAAATTTCAGATATGGAAAATAGAATGATTCGCAATTTATCTAAAGGATACAAACAAAGAGTCGGATTGGCTCAGGCTATATTAGGATATCCCGATGTAATAATATTGGATGAACCGACAGTAGGACTTGACCCTAAGCAGATTATAGAAGTAAGAGAACTTATAAAGAATCTTGGCCAAAAGCATACAATTATTTTAAGTTCGCATATAATGCAGGAAGTAAGTGCGGTATGCGATTATATATTTATTATTAATAAAGGCAAGCTGGTAGCCGGTGATACTCCGGAAAATCTTGCAAATATGTCAGAGTCAACATGTGTACTTACTCTTGTTATAAAGGGAGATATAGAAAACATTAACTCTATACTTGATGAATATGAAGAAATACTTTCGTATGAAGTAAATCCTGTTGATGATACAGAAAACTGCAAGGCAGTAATTACAACGGAGAGTGGAGTTGATTTGAGAGAAGCTCTTTTCTTCAGATTTGCTGAAAACAAAATGGCAGTGCTTGAAAACCATATTGCCGAAAAAACTCTCGAGGATGTATTTATAGAGCTCACATCAGAATCACCTGAAGAAACGTCTGAAACTGCAGAGATAAAAGCAGCTGTGGATGATTATGAAGCATTTATTGCATCAGGAGCAGATGAAACAACAGAATCACAAAAGGAGGTATTATCTGATGATAGCGATTTATAAGCGTGAATTAAAGTCTTATTTTCAAAACGTACTTGCATGTTTATTTATTTGTTTGAATATGCTTTTCCTTGGGTTATATTTCTATTATTGTAATATTTACAGTGCTTCACCATATATATCATATACACTTAGTGCAACGATGCTTATTTTAGTAATATGTATACCTGTACTTACAATGAGAAGTATGGCAGAAGACAGAAAGCAAAAGACAGACCAATTATTATTTACGGCACCGGTTTCAGTTGCCAAAATAGTTCTTGATAAGTTTTTTGCAGTTGTAACTGTATTTGCGGTTCCAACACTTGTAGCATGTACCTACCCATTAATATTATCAGCATTTGGAACAATACCTATGGCTGAATCTTATACATCAATTCTGGGATATTTCCTTATGGGGGTTACTTGTATTGCAATCTGCATATTTATCTCGTCAATAACTGAAAGTCAGATTATAGCAGCAGTGCTTGGCATTGGTGCTTTGCTGTTGGGTTATCTTATGCCATCAATATGCAGTCTTATTTCATCAGAAGGAAATCTTATTACAAAGGCTTTATCAATATATGATCTGGCAACACCTGCCCAGAATATGTTCAATAAAGAATTGGATTTGACAACTATAGTATATTATATTAGTATGACTGCGTTGTTCCTGTTTTTTACATGTCAGGTAACGCACAAAAGAAGATGGAGTATATCCAAAAGAACTATTAAAGTAGGTGTTTTCAGTTCGGCGTATATTATAATAGCTATTGTTATTACTGTTGCAGTAAATCTTATAGTAACAACGCTACCTGACCAATACACAACATTTGATGTTTCTTATGAACAGTTATATACACTCTCAGATGAGACAAAAAATACAATAAAGAGTCTGGATGAGGACGTTACTATATATGTATTGTCATCAGAAGAAAATGAAAATGTAATAGTAAAAAATATGTTAGACAATTATGAAGCTCTCTCAGACAGGATTAGCGTCGAATATGTTAATCCTACAGTAAAGCCAAACTTTTATTTGCAATATACAGAAACAGAGCCGGCACAGGGCAGTATTATAGTAGTGTGCCAAGATAAATCAACAGTAATTGATTATGATAATCTTTTTTATGTTTCTACATCAAGTGAAAATTATTATTATTACATGTATGGTTATTATTCAATAGAAGATGTTGCATCAGGATTTGATGGTGAAGGACAAATTACCAGCTCAATAAATTATGTTGTGAGTGATGATACAGCAGTTGTATATCAGATTACAGGGCATGATGAAATGTCTCTTCCTGATGGGTTTAAAAGTGCACTTAAAAAACAGAATATGACACTTGAGGACTTAAATCTTAATGATTATGAAACTGTACCTGAGGATGCAGAATGTGTATTTTTGCTTGGACCTGTAAGTGATTTGTCTGATGATGATACGTCAAAAGTTATGAATTATCTTGATAATGGAGGAAAGATGATTATAGCTTCGAATGAGTATTATGCATCGCAGACAGCAGATGATTTGTCTAATTTTGAATCAATTTTATCTTCATATGGGGTTAAACAGGTAAATGGTCTTGTTGGTGATGAGGATAACTACAGCTTATCATATCAGTCATATTATTACCTATATCCTGAAATAGGTTCTACATCATATACAGATGGTTTGTCAAATTATGTTTTTGCACCATTAGTTCAGGCATTTACTTATGAGGAAACAGATGGTGTCAACGTAACTACTATGCTTACAACATCTGAAAATGCATTTGTTGCAGATATATATTCAGGTGATATACTTGATGATGGAACTTTTGATTTGGCATATTATATTACAAAAGATGTAGCATCAGAAGATGAAGATTCCGTAACTACTGAAATTGCATTGTTTGGTACACCATATATATTCGATGATACAGCAGACTCAGAAGTATCAGGAACTAATGTTAAGTTATTTACCAATATAATAACAGATTTTGTTAATACAGAACTTACTACGACTGTAGATGTTAAGTATTATGAAATATCTAATTTAGTAATTGATTCCGCTGCAGGTATAGAAATATCAATTATAGTTGCAATAGTTATTCCTATTTTGGTACTGCTTGCAGGCATAATAGTATGGATTGTAAGAAGGAGGACTAGAAAATAGTGAAGAAACAGCAAAAACAATTTTTTATTTTGCTCTTTATAGCTGTTATTGTAGTTGTTGCATATATATGCGTACGTATATCGACAGACAAAGCAGAGGAAAAGGAAATAGCCTCTAAAGAGGAAGCAGCACAGGAATCATTATTATTAAGTGTGGATAGTGATGTACTTGAATCATTCTCCTATATGGTTGATGGAACAGAACTGTCATTTACTCAGAAAGATGGTATATGGACCTATGATGGAGATGAATCAATTGATATTGATGAGGATGCACTGAACAAAATGCTTTTGAATGTTGAGAGCATTTCCAAAGAAAATGAAATAGACAATCCTGAAGATTTGTCTCAGTATGGATTGGATGAGCCGTCTAATACAATAAAGTTTGTTGTTGACAAAGAAACATATACTTTGTATACAGGTAATGAGAATTCTATGACAGAAGAGTATTATATTATGCTGGATGGAAGTACCAAGGTATATACAATAGCAACAGATTTAAATCAGGCTTTTTCAAAAACAGTTGAAGAGCTGACGGCTGAAGAAGAAACTGAAACAACAGCTGAATAATATATAAATCCGGACATTAAACGGAAGTAACATTAGGTTATGAGTTTAATGTCCGGATTTTTATCTTTTCAAAAGTAAATATTAAGTATAAAATAATAGTATATTATACGAGGAGGCTTATGTATGGACTGCAAAGAAAAATTAAATAAAAGTTATAATTATATTAAAAGTAATATAGATTTTGAACCGGAAATCGGTCTGGTCTTAGGATCAGGCTGTGGAAATTTTGCAGACATGATAACTAATAAGAAAACAATAAAGTATAGTGATATAGAAGGGTTTCCTGTATCTACCGTAAGCGGACATGATGGAATACTTGTGTTTGGTTATATTGGAGACGTAGCTGTTGTAGCAATGCAGGGGAGAGTGCATTACTATGAAGGTTATTCTATGCAGGAAGTTGTTCATCCGATTAGAGTTATATGTATGCTTGGAATAAAATGTTTGATACTTACTAATGCGGCTGGAGGAATTAATAAGAGTTTTAATCCGGGAGATTTAATGCTTATCACAGATCATATATCATCATTTGTTCCATCTCCTCTTGTAGGAAACAATATAGATGCTCTGGGGACAAGATTTCCTGATATGAGCCATGTATATAATGACAGATTAAATAATATAATCAGACAGACTGCAGAGAAATTAGAACTGCATATAAAGCAAGGTGTATATCTGCAGGCTATGGGGCCTAATTATGAAACGCCGGCTGAAATAAATATGTATGCATTACTGGGTGCTGATGCAGTAGGAATGAGTACTGCCTGTGAAGCAACGGCTGCTAATCATTCAGGGACAAAAATATGTGGGATAAGTTGCATTACCAATATGGCTGCCGGAATATCTGCCAAAGCATTATGTCATGAGGAAGTAAAAGAAACAGCACAAAAGGTTACACAGGATTTTTGTAAACTTCTTTATGAAAGTATTATACAAATAGGAGAAAGCTTATGATAGACCTTCATTTGCATTTAGATGGTTCATTATCTGTTGATACGATATTAAACTTGTCAAAAATGCAGGGAATTAATATGCCATCACAGAATAAGGATATTCTTAAAAAATATTTGAGTGCACCGGCAGACTGTAAAGATTTAAATGAATATCTTAGTTGTTTTGAACTACCTTTGTCATTGTTGCAGTCAGGACAGTATGTTGAATATGCAACTGAAAAACTGTGTATGGAATTATTAGCGTCAGGCCTTGAATATGCAGAAATAAGATTTGCACCACAACTACATACAAGAAATGGGAGCACGCAGAGACATATAATAGAGGCGGCATGCCGTGGTGTAAAAAATTCGGATTTTAATGCAGGAATTATTTTATGCTGTATGCGTGGCAGAAATAACGATAATGAGAATAGAGAGACTGTAAAACTGGCATCAGAGTATATAGGAAATGGTGTGGTTGCAGTGGATTTGGCAGGTGCTGAGGCATTGTATAAGACAAATGAGTATAAAGATTTGTTTGATTATTGCAGGAAACTCAATATTCCATTTACTATACATGCAGGAGAAGCAGATGGAGCTGACAGTGTTAAGGCTGCTATTGAAATGGGTGCTTCGAGAATCGGACATGGCATAAGGGCAGCTGAAGATGGAGAAGTAATGAAGCTGCTGGCTGAAAATAATATACCTGTTGAGATGTGTTTTACAAGCAATATGCAGACAAAGGCAATAACCGAGCCAAAACAGTGGCCGCTTAGAAAGTTTATGTCTGCAGGAATCTGTGTTACTATTAATACAGATAATATTACGGTTTCAGACACAACGTTAGAGAGAGAATATGAACTTATAGAGGAATATTTTCAACTAACAAAAGAAGAACTTGAAATATTGAAAAATAATGCAAAAAAAGCTTCTTTTAATAAATAAAAGAAGCTTTTAATCTTTGAATAATGCAGTTGATGGGACTTGAACCCACACCCACTTGCGTGGACATGAACCTGAATCATGCGCGTATGCCAATTCCGCCACAACTGCAAAACTCACGCTAAAATATAATATCATTAGCAGACGAAGATGTCAATTCAAATAATTCAAAAATTTTTGAATAATAATAAAATTTTCATTGACAATCAGGGTATAATTTGTTATTATCATTGTTGCGTCGGTTAACCGATGGTATGCGGGAATGCTGGAATTGGCAGACAGGCATGACTAAGGATCATGTGTATGAATTTACGTGAGGGTTCAAGTCCCTTTTCCCGCATTAAAGAGAGACAAACTTGTTTTATGACAGGTTTGTCTCTTTTTTACGAATAAAATCAGTAAATTTGTCTCCCAAAATTTGTCTCCCAAAATACGATTGTGCATGTTTAACATATGATATATAATTAACAAAAATAATATGTAATAATATTACAATAGTTTTGTTTGTAAATATTAAAAATATTATTAAAATTAACAATAGATTATATGTGTACAACTAAAAAATGACGATTTTACACAAATAGATTGAGAGGTTAAAATTACTATACTATAATACAAATGGGGTGGCTATGCAAAGCATTGTTAATATTATAATGTATTGGTTTTATAAAAAAGGAGAAAGGTAGGTTAAAAATGAAAAAGTTTTTAAAATGTAAAGGCAAAAGAATTTGTTCTTATGTCTTGGCATTTGCAATGTTTGCAGGCTTGTGTATCGGTAATGGCGGATTATTTAAAAGCCGGGATGTACAGGCAGCAACCTCAGTTTCAGGAGTTTCTACAGTATCAAACATGCAAAGCGATTTTATTAAGGGAGTAGATGTGTCTGCGTTGATAGCACTGGAAAACAGTGGAGCAAGTTTTTCTTATCTTGATGGAACATCAGGAGATATTTTTGATATACTTGCAGGTGCAGGCGTTAATTATGTAAGGATTCGTATATGGAATAATCCTTATGACTCAACTTCACCATACAAAGGATATGGTGGGGGAAATTGTGATCTTTATAATGCAAAAGTATTAGGGAAAAGAGCAACAGATGCAGGAATGAAAGTTTTTATAGATTTTCATTATTCTGATTTTTGGGCTGATCCTGAAAAGCAATTTGCACCAAAGGCATGGCAGAGTTATAGTCTTTCATATAAAAAAGATGCTCTTTACAATTTTACATATGATTCATTATGTGAATTGTTAAATTATGGCGTTGATGTGGGTATGGTACAAATTGGAAACGAAACCAATGGTTCTATGTGTGGAGTTGGGGGACTTTACGATGGAACATGGAATCTTAGTACAGGTGTTGCAGCTTTAATGCAGCAGGGATGTTATGCAGTAGATGATGTTAATGACAGTTATGGAAAATCGATATTGAAAGTACTTCATTTTACAAATTTACTTTCACAGGGAACATGGTATGCACAATGTGCATATAATCAAGGAATTGATTATGATGTTTTCGCTACGTCATTTTATCCTATGTGGCATGGCTCAACATCTGCTCTGGCATCTACATTGAAAACAATAGCTACAACTTATGATAAAAAAGTTATGGTTGCTGAAACAGCATATCCATATACTTATACAAATTATGACAGCCAGGTAAATAACATTGGAGATTCTGCTTCAATGACATATACTAATTATGATGTTAGTGTATCAGGGCAGGCGGAAGCGTTGAGAGACGTATTTGCAGCAGTTGCATCAATAAATGCAACAAAATCAGGATATGGACTGGGAGCATTTTATTGGGAACCCGAATGGATTGCAGTAAGCAGTTCTTCATGGGGAACATATGGCTCAGGCTGGGCAACATCAACTTCATCTAATTATGAATTGTTATATAATTCATCAGTTAATTATTATTCAACCACAGATGCGGGAACAACATGGGATAATATGACGTTGTTTGACAGTAATGGCCAGGCTATGAAATCATTATATGTATTTAATGATATAAGCGGTACCACAAGTACTACTTCGTCAGGTTCTTCAGGTGGCGGTTCGGGTAGTACAGATGAAGATTCGCTGGATGGAACATATTATATCAAGAGTTATTATAGTGGATTGTATCTTGATGTTGCAGATGGATCCTCATCTAACAGTGCTAATATTCAGCAGTATTCATATCTTGGAACAGCAAGACAGCAATTTAAACTGGTGCAGAATAGTGATGGGTATTACACTATTTACACGGGAGCTTCAGATTTTTCTAAAGTAGTAGATGTAGCAGGAAGAAGTACTGCAGATGGAGCAAATATTTTGCAGTATGCATATAGTGGAGCAATAAATCAACAGTTTGATATCGTAGAAATATCTTCGGGGGTATATGCAATTAAGACCAGAGTTACCTCAAGTGCATCTTGTCTTGATGTATATAATTGGAGTACTGCTTCCGGTGGTAATATTGTACAATGGACTTATTGGGGAGGAGCCTGCCAGTTATGGTATTTAGAAGAAGTTTCTTCCGATTCAGGTTCAAGTACAACAACTATACAGCTTAGTGCCAATAATCTTACAACCGGAACATATACCTCTAATATAACATCAGGAAGTTTTACGATTGGCGCATCATCATCCAAGAATGTTCAGGTAAAAAGTGAATCAAAAACAGTAGATGGAACATATTACTCTAAAGTTCTTGTTATGAATGGTGGTGGAAACAGTACAGGACGATATATTAAGTTTACTACAACAGGAGCCGCAACAATAAATATTACAGCAGCTTCTACATCCAGTTCTGTATCAAGAACTGTTCGAGTCGCCAAAGATAGCGTTGGAGGAACTACTCAGTCAGATATAACTGTAACCGGAACAGCAGGTAAACAGACGGTTTCCGTAAGCTCAGCGGGAACATATTATATATATTCTACAAATTCAGGAATATATGTTTATGATGTTACAGTTACTTATTAATTGATATACAAAGCATAAATGTTATGCATAGTCATTCTGCAAAGCAGTGGATTTTCCACTGCTTTGTTATTGTGCGCCTTGCGGCGCACGTTTCTAACGGGTGAAAGTCCCTAATCCGTCCTAGTAGTGGAAAGGATACAGCCAAGCTGGGATATACATCCATGCTTGACTATTATCTGGTAGTCTATGAAAATTAAGCAACCGCCGTGTACGGAATCGTATGCACGGTGGTATGAGAGGTCGGCTAATCAATTAATGGTTAGTCTCCTACTCGATTACAATTCTATGCTAAAAAATGAAGAAACCTTCAATTATATAAGTATTAATATTTTTCAGTATGTGATATACTTATTAAATATAACAATAACTTGGAGAGATAAAATGGTGGTAAATGACAATATAATTGAAGTCGATAATTTATGCACATATTTTTTTGATAATAATGAAGTTTTAAAAGCTGTTGATGGAATAAGCTTTAATGTAAAAAAAGGAAGTACGGTTGCAATTGTGGGGGAATCCGGCTCTGGTAAAAGTGTTACCAGCTTATCGTTAATGAAATTAATAAGAGAATCTGAAGGAAAAATAGTAAAAGGGTCAATACGATTTGATACAGGAGATGAAATCGTTGACATAGTAAAAGCTTCAACACAAAAAATGAGAGAACTAAGAGGCAATAAGCTTTCAATGATATTTCAGGAGCCGATGACCAGTCTTAATCCTGTTTTAAAAATAGAAACGCAGTTAAGAGAGTCAATTATTCTTCATAATCCGTTAATATCAAAAAGTGAAGTAAAAAATCGTATGCTTGAATTACTTAGTATGGTTAAAATTCCAAATGAAGAACATATTTTAAAATGTTATCCGCATGAATTGTCAGGTGGTATGAGACAACGGATAATGATAGCAATGGCTGTCTCGTGTAATCCATCACTGATAATTGCGGATGAGCCGACAACTGCATTAGATGTTACAATTCAGGCACAGATATTGCAGTTGCTTGCGGAATTAAAACAGAAAAATAATCTGAGTATGATTCTTATAACGCATGACCTTGGTGTAGTAGCTCAAATGGCAGATTATGTTGTAGTTATGTATGCCGGAAAAATAATTGAACAGGGTACTGCAAGGGAAATTTTTGAAAAACCCGCACATCCATATACTAAGGGATTAATGAGAAGTCACCCTAAAATATCAGATGATTCTGACAGGCTTTATAGTATTCCGGGTAACGTTCCAAATCTTATAAATATGCCTAAGCATTGTTATTTTAAGGATAGGTGTGAAGAATGTACAGATAAATGCAGTGGGCGTTATCCTAATGAGATACAATTAACAGGTACACATAAAGTATCTTGTCACAAGCATTTACATGGAGAAAATTAATATGTCAGATAATATATTGGAAGTAAAAAATTTAAAAAGATATTTCGCATCGGTAAAGGCGGTTGATGATGTCAGCTTTTCCGTAAAAAGAGGAACTACAATGAGTATTGTAGGTGAATCAGGAAGTGGTAAAACAACATTAGCAAGGGCTGTTACCAGATTGGGAGAAACAAAAACTTCAGGAAGTGTTATTTTTGAAGGAAAAGATATATATAAGTTATCGTCAAAAGAATTAAGAAGATTAAGACCCAGACTGCAATATGTTTTTCAGGATCCCTATTCAAGTCTGTCTCCGAGGCTTACAGTAGAACAGATAATATCGGAAGGCGTGTTGGAACATAATATTGTTTCAAAAAATGAGGCAGATGATTATGTAACTTCTATTATGGAGGCATGCGGACTTGAGCCTTCTATAAGAAAGAGATATCCGAGAGAATTTTCAGGTGGACAAAGGCAGAGAATATGTATAGCGAGGGCACTTGCAATGAAACCGGAAATGGTTGTATGTGATGAACCTGTATCTGCGCTTGATGTATCAGTACAGGCACAGATTATTAATTTGTTAAAAGATTTACAGGAAAAATATAAGCTGACATATCTTTTTATTTCCCATGATTTATCTGTAGTAAAACATATATCGGACACAGTAGGGGTAATGTATATGGGTAAAATGGTAGAGTATGGAAGCAGAGATGAAATATTTATAAACCCACTTCATCCATATACAAAAGCATTACTTGAATCAATTATATTATTAAAGGAATGGCAATGATATAAACCTTATTGTTGATAAAATATGTCATAAATGCTAAAATAATGTTTAACTGTACACTCTTTTATAGAATGGGGAGGCATTATGAATATACGTGAACAATTAGAAGAAGATGAACATAAGTTTTTAAGCATATTTGCATCACACAGTACTGATACTTTGGGGCGGGAGCGAGCAGAAGAAAAGTGTGATATGCGCACAGAATATCAGCGTGATCGTGATAGAATACTTCATTGTAAGTCATTTAGAAGACTTAAACATAAAACGCAGGTATTTTTGGCTCCCCAAGGTGATCATTATAGAACAAGACTGACGCATACGCTTGAGGTTGCGCAGATTGCCAGAACTATTTCAAAGTCATTAAAACTTAACGAAGAACTTACAGAAGCTATAGCATTGGGTCATGACCTGGGTCATACTCCATTTGGACATGCAGGAGAGAGAACACTTAATAGCGTATGTGAGCTGGGATTCAGGCATTATGAACAAAGTATACGTGTAGTAGAATTGCTCGAAAATAATGGTGAGGGTCTTAATCTTACAAAAGAAGTGAGAGATGGAATATTAAATCATCGTACAAGTGGTACGCCGGCTACTCTGGAAGGCAAAGTAGTAAGATTATCTGATAAAATAGCATATATTAATCATGATATTGATGATGCAATACGTGGACAAATTATAAAAGAAGAATATATACCCAAAAAGTATACAGACGTTTTGGGCAACTCAACTAAAAAAAGATTAAACAATCTTATTCATGATGTTGTAAGCAACAGTATAGGAAAAAACGATATTTTAATGTCACATGATGCTAATGAAGCTATGATGGGGCTTAGGGAGTATATGTTTGAAAACGTATATACCAATCCTGTTGCAAAGGGAGAGGAAATTAAAGTTAACAATATGATTGAATTTTTGTATGAATATTATATGAAGAATTTGGATGAACTCCCACAGGAATATATATATCTTATGGAGCACAAAGGGGAAAATGATAAACGCGTGGTATGTGATTACATAGCAGGAATGAGTGACCAGTATTCGGTAGCAAAGTTTAAAAGAATTTTTGTGCCAGGGTCATGGAAGTTATAATAGGAGAAAAAATGTATTATTCAGATGATTTAATAGAAGAAATCAGAATGAAAAATGATATAGTTGATGTTATTTCAGGATATGTAAAACTTCAAAAGAAAGGAAGTTCATATTTTGGATTATGTCCGTTTCATAATGAAAAGTCACCATCATTTTCTGTTTCACCACATAAGCAGATGTATTATTGCTTTGGTTGTGGAGAAGGTGGTAATGTAATTTCATTTATAATGAAATATGAGAATTATACTTTTATTGAAGCTATAAAAGTGCTTGCAGAAAGAGCAGGAGTACAACTGCCGGAGGCAGAGTATAGTGCTGAGGAAAGAAAACGTGCAGATAAACGAATGCAGCTATATGATATTAATAAAAAGGCTGCAACTTTTTATTATAAAGCACTTAAAAGCAGAGCCGGTGAGATTGGGTATCATTATCTGAGAGGCAGGGGACTTGATGATGAAACAATTGTCAGGTTTGGCCTGGGTTATTCTATGCAAAATGGCAATTCTTTATACCGGTATATGAAGAAAGAACAATATAAAGATGAAATATTAAAAGAGTCAGGATTATTTACTTTTGAAGAAAAAGGTGTTTATGATAAATTCTGGAATAGAGTTATGTTTCCTATTATGGATGTAAATAACAGAGTAATAGGCTTTGGAGGAAGAGTAATGGGTGATGCTATGCCAAAATATCTAAATTCACCTGAAACAATATTATTTGACAAGAGTCGCAATTTATATGGACTCAATGTAGCAAGAACTTCCAGAAAGAGTTTTTTACTTATATGTGAAGGATATATGGATGTAATATCATTACACCAGGCAGGATTTACAAATGCTGTCGCTGCACTTGGAACCTCGTTTACATCTGGTCATGCCTCTCTTATAAAAAGGTATGCCAAGGAAGTGGTTCTTACATTTGACAGTGATGACGCAGGCAGGAAAGCTGCTCTAAGGGCAATTCCTATTCTAAGGGAAGCAGGTATTGGCATTAAAGTTTTAGATATGACTCCATATAAAGACCCTGATGAATTTATAAAGGCTTTGGGGGCTGATGAGTATCAGAAGCGTATTGACTCTGCGGATAATTTTTTCTTTTTCCAGGTGGAGACTATAAAGAAAGAGTATGACTTAAGCAATCCGGCAGAAAAAACAAAATTTTATGAGAAGATAGCGGAGATGTTGTTAGAGTTTTCAGAAGAAATCGAAAGGGATAATTATCTGCAGGCTGTTTGTAACAGATTTAACATGCCATTAGATGGTATGAACCGTCTGGTGCGCAGCAAAGCACTCACATATACTCAGGATAGAAAAACGGAATATAATTATGAGAAACAGCAGACAAAAAAACAAACACAGGACAAAGAAGACGGAATTGTTAAGGCACAACAGATATTGATTACATGGCTTGTTGAGGAGCCGGCTTTATATAATAAAATTTCATCTATTATTTCAGAGGAGGATTTTATAGAACCATTTTATAATATGGTTGCAGTTAAGCTTTTCGAACAATTAAGAGAATCAAAGGTTAATCCTGCACAGATAATCAGTTGTTTTGATAATGAGGAAGAGCATAAAAAAGCAGCAGCATTATTTAATACTCCTTTAAGTGATAAGCTAACAACTTCAGAGCGGGAAAAAGCGCTTAATGAGACAATAATAAAAATAAAAAAGCACAGTCTTGATTATAAGGCAGCACATATTACGGATTTATCAAAAATGCAGGATTTAATCAATGAACAGGCAAAATTACAGACTTTACATGTACCATTAAATTAATAATGTCATATGGACAAAAGGAGACGGAAAATGGCAGACATTCTGGGAAAGCTGTTAAAGGAAGCACTTGTCAGAGAATCTACAATTGAATATGAATATATATCAGAAGAAATAAAGGGTTCAGATATAAGTGTTGAAAGAGCAGTTGAATATCTGGAGAATGCGGATGTTACCATAATTAAAGAACAGCCAAATGATGAAGAAATATTTCATATGGAACAAGAAAAGGATGAATCTGATATAACTGATAGTTTAGATAATATGGCAGATGTTATGGATGATTCATTAAAGATATATTTTAACGAAATTGGGCGTTATCCACTGCTTACGGCACAGGAAGAAAGAGAACTGGCAAAGGCATATCATGAAAATGGAGATGAACAGGCCAAACAGCAGCTTATTAATTGTAATTTAAGACTTGTTACCAAGATAGCAAGACGATATGTAGGGCATGGACTTACATACCTGGATCTTATACAGGAGGGCAATATAGGTCTTATAAAGAGTATTGAGAAATTTGACTATACAAAAGGCTATAAATTAAGTACATATGCCACATGGTGGATAAAACAGGGGGTAAGCAGGGCTGTGTCGTGTCAGGGCAGGACAATAAGAATTCCTGTACATCTTGTTGAAAATATTAACAAAATAAACAGGGTACGTGTTAAATTAAAGCAGGAATGTGGATATGAGCCGGATATAGATGAAATTTCAAAAAGTATTAATATATCTCCTGATGTTATTAAGAGCGTAATGGAACTGGCACAGGAACCATTATCCATCTATGCGTCTATAAATGATGATGATGACAGTTCTATGGTAGATGTACTTGAAGATAAGTCCAGTGTATCACCTGAACAGGAGACTATAAACGGAATATTACGTAAGTTTCTTGAGGAAGCACTGGAGCATTTAAGTGAAAGAGACAGAAGGATAATTATAGAAAGATATGGTCTTTATGGAGTTAATCAGTTATCCCTTGAAAAAATTGGTGAAAAAGAAAATATCACAAGAGAACGTGTCAGACAGATACAGAGACGTGCATTAAAGGAACTTAAAAAGTACTTTTTATCACATAAATTTGAGGAATTTGCACAGGTTAATACGGAATAATATGGAGTAAATATGAATATATCATATAGATTGAAAAAAGTTGCAGATATGGTAACTTCAGGTAACAGACTGGCGGATATAGGTACAGATCATGGATATGTACCTATATATCTTGTTAAAAATAAAATCATTCCTTCCGCTATAGCTATGGATATTAATAAAGGTCCTCTTTCAAGAGCTGCCATGCATATTAGAGAAGAGGGAATTAATTGTATTGAAACAAGACTTTCGGATGGTCTGGAGAATCTAAAGCCCGGGGAAGTAGATACAATACTGATTGCAGGAATGGGTGGAGAATTAATGATTAGAATTTTACAGTCCGGCAGTAAAGTTCTGGAGTCAGTGAAGGAAATTATCCTATCTCCTCATTCGGAGTGGTTTCAAGTAAGAAAATACTTATTATCTTGTGGATATGAGATAATTAATGAAAATATTATCACAGATCAGGGTAAATATTATATTATAATAAAGGCAGAAAAGACAGGTAAATATATACATTACAATACGGAAGAACTTAAATATGGGAAAATTCTTATCGATTCTCGTAATGAGGTACTAAAGGAATATCTTTGCAGGGAAAGAGATAAATGTGATAATATTCTATCAAAACTGCAAGATAATAAAGGGAGTGGATTAATAAGAAAACACGAAATAGAAAATACTATGTATGAGATAGATAGTTTATTAAAAGAATGGTAGTAAAGAGGGGTGGAATTATGGACCACAAAATAACTATTGATATTATGGGAGAAAGCAGAACTATTGAAGCAGGTACATCTTTACGTGAAATTGCCGAACAATACATTGCTGGTAAAGCTGGTAATAGGCAGGAAGATATAGTGGCAGCAAGTGTTAATGGCAAATTAAGAGAGATAAGGGGTACAATTGACAATGATTCTGTAATAGAATTTTATACTACAGCAACATCTATAGGACATCTTACATATGTTAGAAGTATGACGCTGCTTATGCTAAAGGCATTTAATGATGAACTTGGGGATAAGTTAGAAGAAATATCGGTTCAGTATTCAATAAGTAAGGGCCTTTATTGTATTCTGCATGGCGAAACCAAGATTACTCAGGAACTGTTAGATAATGTTAAGGAGAGAATGCATAAACTCGTAGATGAGGATATACCAATTACAAAAACAACTGTAGATACACATGTTGCAATTGAAAAATTCAGGGAATATGGAATGCACGATAAAGAGAAACTGTTCAAGTTCAGAAGAGTTTCTAAGGTTAATTTATATAGTATTAATAAGTATCAGGATTACTATTATGGATATATGGTTCCCAGCACAGGTTATTTGAAGTATTTTGAACTATATATGTATGGGGACGGGTTTGTTCTTCAGATGCCGACAATTAAAAACCCTTACGTTGTTCCTCCGTTTGAACCACAGGATAAAATTTTTTCTGCATTGAAAGAAGCATCAGAATGGAGCAGAACGCTGGATGTTAATACAGTAGGTGGATTAAATACAAAAATATGCGAAGGCAAGCTTAGCAATATAATAATGATTCAGGAAGCATTGCAAGAGAAAAAGCTGGCTGAAATGGCGCAGAAAATTGCCGATAAGAAAAATGTAAAGTTTGTAATGATTGCAGGACCTTCTTCTTCAGGCAAAACAACCTTTTCTCACAGGTTAAGCATACAGCTTATGGCATTAGGTCTTAATCCGCATCCGATTGCAGTAGATAATTATTTTGTGAATAGAGAAGATACTCCAAAGGACGAAAATGGAAATAATAATTATGAGATTTTAGATGCAATAGATGTAGAACAATTTAATGCAGATATGTCAGCTCTTTCAAGAGGCGAAACAGTTGAAATGCCTGTATATAATTTTAAGTCGGGAAAGCGTGAATATAAAGGAAATTACTTAAGGCTTGATAAGGATGATATTCTTGTTATCGAAGGAATTCATTGCCTTAATGACAAGTTATCGCATTCTCTGCCAAATGAAAGTAAATTTAAAATATATATAAGTGCGCTTACACCATTAAATATTGACGAACATAATAGAATACCAACTACTGATTTAAGGCTGATACGAAGAATGGTACGGGATGCAAGAACCAGAGGGACTTCGGCCAAAGGAACGATAGCTATGTGGAATTCTGTAAGAAGGGGAGAGGAAGAGTTTATTTTTCCATATCAGGAAACGGCAGATGAAGTGTTTAATTCTTCACTAATATACGAATTGTCTGTTTTAAAACAGTATGCAGAACCTATTTTATTTGGAATAGAGCCGGGATGTGATGAATACATGGAAGCAAAGCGATTGTTGAAATTTTTAGATTATTTTCTTGGTGTAAGTAGTGAATTTGTTCCTAATAATTCATTGTTAAGAGAATTTATTGGTGGAAGTTGCATCGATTGTTAAGATGTGTTATTATAGAAAACTTGAGTAGGACGAATGATCGCAGCTGCTATTGCCGAAAGGACGCAGGTGAGGAAAGTCCGGGCTTCATAGGGCAGGATGACGGATAACGTCCGCCGAGGGTGACCTCCGGGAAAGTGCAACAGAAATATACCGCCTGATTTATCAGGTAAGGGTGGAATGGCAGTGTAAGAGACTACCGCCTTATTGGTAACAGTAAGGGCACATGTAAACCCCATCCGAAGCAAGACCGAACAGAAAACGATTAGTGGCCCGCTATGTTTTCGGGTAGGTTGCTTGAGCCTGATGGTAACATCAGGCCTGGATAGATGATCATCCACGACATAACCCGGCTT
>JBJEMK010000010.1:0-5617 GCA_051879635.1 Eubacterium sp. | reverse complement strand
CTTAATTTCTCTATGTCCTGCCTGCAAATCATCAACATTCTTCTTTGACAGTTTTCCATAATCCGGAAACTTTCTTGTGCGGTAATATACTGTGCCATCAGCATTATATGCATATCCCTTATCAATCAGCGTTTTTATCATTTCAATCATGCCATCAATTTCACATGTAGCAAGAGGATGTTTTGTTGCAGGTTTTACATTCATCCCCTCCATATCTTTTTTACATTCCGCAATGTAGCGTTTTGATATTTCTTCAGCAGAAACTCCTTCTTCATTAGCCTTTTTTATGATTTTATCATCGACATCAGTAAAATTTGAGACATAATTAACTTCATATCCTTTATATTCCATATATCTTCTGACTGTATCAAAAACAATCATTGGTCTTGCATTACCAATATGAATAAGATTGTATACTGTCGGACCACATACATACATTCTTACTTTTCCTGGTTCAATTGGAACAAATTCCTCTTTTTGTTTTGTCAGCGTATTGTAAATTTTCATTATTATCCCTTTCACACTATGTACTATTTTTCAAGTTTTGAAATTATATTGGTAATTTCCTGCTTTAACAATTCATTTTCAGTTTTTAGCTGGTTAATATCCTGCTTAACAGGATCAGGAAGATGTACCTGATCAAGCTCTGTTCTTGGCAGTTTTTCATCATCCTGCTTAACTACTCGTCCCGGCACGCCCACAACTGTTGAGTTCGGAGGAACCTCTTCAAGTACAACTGATCCTGCCCCGATCTTCGAGTTCCTGCCTATTGTAAAAGGCCCCAGAATCTTTGCTCCTGCGCCTACCATCACATTATCTTCAAGAGTAGGATGTCTTTTACCTTGGTCTTTACCGGTACCTCCAAGCGTAACTCCCTGATATAAGGTTACGTTATCACCTATAACAGTAGTTTCTCCAATTACTACTCCATTACCATGGTCAATAAAAAGTCCTTTTCCTATCTTAGCACCAGGATGAATCTCTATGCCTGTTTTTCTTGCTGCTTTTTGCGATATTTTCCTTGCTCTAAAATATTTTCCTTTTTCGTAAAGCTTATGAGCCCTTCTGTATTTCATTATAGCCTGAAAACTCGGATATAAAAACACTTCCATATCACTCTTTATAGCCGGATCCCGTTCTTTTATTACCTGTATTTCTTCTTTATAATAATCTAAAAATCCCATCATTATCTCCACAATTAATTAATTATATTTAATACCATTATATGTTTCACTTTTGTTAGTCTATTAGTAAATATTTGTAATGTCAAGAAAATAGTATATACGATATTCATAAATTACACTTCATCTGGTATAAATACTCGTTTCGTTAATATATTATTTATCTCTTTACTGAATGCCTTATACATAATACGATTCTTACAATACAGGCCTTGTGTACCTACACTTTCCAATATATCATCTGCATATCCTGATATATATCCGGAAAATAGCTCCTTGTCCTCATAAAGACTGATATTACCATTATCTGCATTTAAAATTTCATTCTGTATTCTAAAATAAGTACTGTCTTTTACAAGAAATACATCTGCATTCTGTGGCATATTATTCATATAAAATCCAGCAATTTTTTTATAATTATTACTATTCAAATATACCTGATTTAAATTGCATGCATTATTTATATCCGGTATCTGTTCATGATAGCATTGCTTTTCCTGCAGACAAAATCCTGAACTTTCATATATATGTGGGTTTACAGGTATCAGATATGCAAAAGCATATCCTTGATTTTCAATATCTTTCAGTGCTTTTTCTAAAAGAGCCTTTACTATGCCCCTCTTCCTATAAGCTTTATCCGTACACACAGCATAAATATAAGCTGCCTTTACTATTCTGCCGTCACACCATACATATTTATCAATAATATGAAGCATCGAAATGATTTTATCGTTTTCATCTTCCTCAACCAATACCTGTACATTGGATATATAAGACTTATAATACCAGTCAATAAAATTAGCAGAATCGTCAAATATCTGTTCATACATTTCTCTGGTGGTTAATTTTAATGAATTATTAAGATACCTCATAATTATTCCTCAGCATCACTGTTTTTGAAAAACATCGTATTTTCTGACCATATATATAGGATTATATGATTGTTTTGACTGTCTGAGTCCGGGAAGCCCCATATCATCTTCCCTATTAACATATTGTGCAGCCGCAAACTCCTCCTCAAGAAATTTCATATTAATATATGCATACAAACCATTAATTTTAGGATTAGCCTTCTCAACATGAATATATGCAGTCTGCTCCTTTTCTCCATAACTCCCGATAGAAAATGCTTCTAATTTCCCATCAATATATACTCCTCCTACCTTGCAATCTAGCACATTTACATGTTCCAATACATATTTTATTCCTTCAAGTTCATAATCCATAGATTCTTCATCTGTTGAACCTTCTTTCTCCCTGCGCCACTGTTTTAAAAATGAAAAAATATCATCATATGGTCCATCTATAAGCGATTTATATTGAAACCTTCCTTCATATCTTTTCAAAAAAGCATTTACATGATTCTTCTTTTTGTGAAATTTCTTTCCTGGAAGAGTTCTTAATTTATGCGCATCATATATATAATCTGCATAATCTGTATCTTCAATAACTTCATACATATCTTCAGAAAGCTGCAGGATATTTATTGCTTCACTGTCTAAATGAAACATTCTCATATTTGTGTGTAATACTTCATTGAAATATGTTTTCGCAGTATCGAAACATTCTTTTAAATCTTCATCTCTACATAAAGGAGGAGCTGTATAATAATTTCCTCTTTCATCAACCGCTATCCATATCAATCCCTTATCTGTAATAAAATATTGGTTATTATAACAATTCATCCACAGAAACAGGTTAAATATTGCACTATCACTGGTCTGTGGACGCCTTAATTCAAAATATTTATTTAAAAAATCATAATCTTCTAATTTTATATTTCTTAATTCTGTGCATTTTAAATCTGCATTCTTCAAGTACATTTTTATTCCGTCCTAATTTAGCAGAGCAATTGCCTGTGCAGATATTCCCTCGCCATTTCCTGTAAATCCAAGTCCTTCCTCTGTGGTAGCTTTGATACATATTTGAGTGCGATCTATATCTAAGGCCTTTGAAATATTATCTATCATCTCATTTTTATATGGAGATAATTTAGGTTTTTGGGCAATTACTGTTGCATCTATATTCTCAATTATATATTCATTTTCTTTTAATAATGTTCCTACTCTTTTCAACAATTCTATGCTTGATATTCCTTTATATCTCAAATCAGTATCCGGAAAATGGTATCCTATGTCACCCAGAGCTGCTGCACCTAACAAAGCATCCATAATAGCATGAACCAAGACATCTGCATCAGAGTGCCCGAGCAATCCCTTATTATAAGGAATTTCTACACCTCCGAGAATTAATTTTCTGTTTTCTACCAGCCTGTGGACATCATATCCCATACCTACTCTCATAAATACCTCATTGCATATCAAGCCATACTTTTATTATCTTGTAATAATTTATCACATTGTATCGTTAAATTCAATAAATGGCCGATATTTCTTCAAGCATTTTTCCTTTGCTTAGTGCTCCGGTAAACTTCTGGATCTCTTTTCCATCTTTGAAAAATATAATTGTGGGAACGCTGACAACTCTATACATCTGAGCCAGCTCCGGTCTTTTATCTACATCAATTTTACATACACTTATATTATCTACATCATCTGACATACTTTCAAACACTTTTCCCATCATTTTACATGGACCACACCATGTTGCAAAAAAATCAACAATAATATCAGGAGTGGAATTTATAATATCCTCCAGTTTTTCATTTTCAATTTCAAATATTTTCATTTATGCCTCCTTAGAATATTTCCGGAGATATATAAATATACCTCCGGAAATAGTACTATTTAATAATTTTCTGCCTTAATCTGAAAATACGACTGTGGATGTTCACATACAGGACACACCTCAGGTGCTTTCTTTCCTATTACAATATGTCCACAATTTGAACACTGCCATATAACATCCTCATCTTTTGAAAATACAAGGTCTCCTTCAACATTAGCCAGAAGCTTTCTATATCTTTCTTCATGTTCTTTCTCAATCTTGCCTACTTCTTCAAAAAGATATGCTATATGATCAAAACCTTCTTCTTTTGCTTCTTTTGCAAACTTATCATACATATCTGTCCATTCATAATTTTCACCTTCTGCAGCATCATTCAGATTTGTTGCTGTATCAGGTATTGCACCATCATGAAGTAATTTAAACCACATTTTTGCATGTTCCTTCTCATTGGCTGCTGTTTCTTCAAAAATTGCAGCTATCTGTACATAACCATCTTTTTTTGCCTTTGATGCATAATAAGTATATTTATTACGCGCCTGTGACTCTCCTGCGAAAGCTGTCATTAAATTTGCCTCTGTTTTTGATCCTCTTAATTCCATACCTGTTGCTCCTTTCAAATCTCTCATTTTTTCTTCTTTTAATTGTCCATCATTTGATATATCTGCTTCGATTTTCTCAAAATCGCTTGAACCATGTTTACATATTGGACATATAAAATCATCCGGTAATTCTTCACCTTCGTATATATATCCACATATTTTACATCTCCATCCGGTCTTTGTCTGTTTTTGTGGTTTTGGTTTAACATATTTATGATAATATGCATATGTCATTGATTCTCGATTAGACAAAACCTCAGTTTTTACTACTTCTGCAAGAAACAATGTATGAGTCCCCACATCCATTGTAGAAATAACCTTTGCACTAATATAAGAATTAGCATATTTCGTTAAATAATTAAGATTATTTTCTGACTTTTCATAATAAACACAATCGTCAAATTTATTCTTATCTCTTCCACTTACAAATCCAAACCTTTCAAATACCTCAAATGGAGCATCATTTGACAGTATTGATACATTAAAAATACCTGTTTTCATAATAATATCATGTGTAAGATTTTCCTTACTTACAGTTATTGTTATTCTGTTTGGTGATGTACTTGCCTGTAATACAGTATTAATAATACATGCATTATCTTTTTCATCCCTGGAACTTAAAACAAATAAACCATAACTTAGATTAAACATTGCATTTGAACCCATATTGACTCCTTTCTACATAATAACCTTAATAACCATTATTTTTTAATTTATCCTAAATAAAATAACGTATACATTATCTAAGGTTATAATTTAAAATATATAAGTTATATAAATAAAACAACTGTAATAACAGTAATGATTACTGTTATTATAATACATCAATTAATAGGTATAGTCAAGCTTATTTTTATATGTTACATTTGTAAAATCCATGTGAATTACCCTTCATATATTTCTTCTATATAATTGCCATAGAATATTAAATCCATAGCAGTTTTTGTTTTCCCCATTTATTTCACATCACAATCACCAACGTTCCAACGGCAATCAACGCCATTCCAACAAATGATTTCACTGTAATCTCCTCGTGCAGAAAAATTGCTGCCAACACAAATGTGATTACAACACTTAGCTTATCTATAGGAACCACTTTAGATACTTCTCCCATCTGCAATGCCTGGTAATAGCAAAGCCAGGAAGCCC
>JBJEMK010000009.1:0-22489 GCA_051879635.1 Eubacterium sp. | reverse complement strand
TATATATAAGTTATCAAGGTACATTTATGTATCTAAAAGATATTATACGAGGAGGATTATGTATGAAAAAATTAAGATTTTTATGTGTAATATTGGCAGTTGTAATGATGATGACAGCATGTAATCTGTCAACAGAAATGACAACAACGTATGATTCCAAGGGTAATGTATTAGTTTCTATGGAAAGCAGAATTCCAAAAGAAGACTATGAAACGTATAAAGATTATATTACTGATGGTACATATACGTTGAAAACCATTGATGGAGAGCAGTATTATGTGTCCACAGAAACAAAAAAATGTACAGAAAGTACATTTACGGATGTATTATTAAATGATATGTCCATAACAACCAGTAACGATAATACAGTAGTTACTCAGTCTAAAGAAACTGTATATGTTATTTATGACGGATTATCAGATGATGAAGCAGCAACTTGTGCAATGTTTGGAGTAAATCTACAAGTGATATATTCATTTGTATTCCCAAGCGAAATTAAATCTACAACAGGAACAATAGATTCTGATAACAAATGTAAAGTTACATTTGAAAGGAACGGATTAGATGAATTAAAGTCTGATTTAGTAATCTTTGCAACAACAACCGATAAAACAATTGATGATTTCACTATAAAGACAACTGATATTGAATTATCAAGGACTACATGTAAATTAGTAAGTGGAAAAACAAAACAGATTAAGGCTGTGGTATATCCTACATATGCTGATAACAAATCGGTAAAATGGACATCAAGTAATAAGAAGGTTGCAACAGTAAATAGTGCAGGTAAGGTAACAGCGAAGAAAGCGGGTAAAGCAGTAATTACATGTACATCAAAGGATGGAAGTGGAGTAAAAGCAAAATGTACTATTATTGTAAAACCAAAGGCAGTCCAGCTTAAGAAGGTCAGAAATTTAGGTAACAATAAGTTAAAAGTTACATGGAAAGCCCAATCCGGTGTGAGCGGTTATCAGGTAATAGTTGCTACTAACAAGAAATTCACAAAAAATAAGAAAACAGTTCGGGTGAAAGGAGCTGCCAATACATCTAAGGTCATTAAGAAACTTAAAGCAGGAAAAACATATTACGCTAAGGTTCGTGCTTACAAAGTAATTAATGGCAAAAGGGTATATGGTAAATGGAGCTCTTATAATAAGGTTAAAGTAACTAAATAATTAATTGATTTATTATAATGAGTAATTATAAGGCAGGTAAAATCTGGCAACAGATTTTTACCTGCCTTTTTCCATAATTATATTATGCATATATCATTTTGTCGTAATTAGTGTTATATTAAAAGTAGAAACCATAGATATATAGCGCAATCTAAGGAGGTATTTTATGAAAAACTTAAGAAATGTATTTAAGAAAATGACTGCGCTTATCGTTGCTTTTGCATGCGTATTTTCTTTTCAGGGGAATGCCGGTCTTTATATGGTGGAAGAAGTTAGAGCAAACGATATAAGTGTAAGCAACGGGGAAATATCTAATAAGGGATTTGAAAGTGGATTTGATGAATATTGGCAGATTACAAGCAACGGCGCAGGAAGTACATCAATAGACACACAGACCTACTATGATGGAACACAATCATTTAAAGTAAGTGCAACAGGACATTATACAACTATGCTAAGTCAGCAGATATCAGGATTAACACCGGGATATTATTGCATTCAGGTATATGCTATTACTAATGGAGGTCATAATGCCTGTTATATATTTGGCAATGGAACAACTCAGGGAGAGTGTATGACATCAATTCCTGTGTCTGAGGAATGGCGACTTATAACGGTAAGAGGCATTGAAGTCAATTCTGATGGAAAGCTTACATTAGGTATGTTTATTGACACAAATGACGGATGTTATGTAAATATTGATTCTTTTACAGTTACATATGAGAATAATCAGGATAAGCAGTATCAGTCATTATTTGGCGGAGCGATATCTAAGCTTGACTGGCTGGAGGATGAAGGGGCAGTATATTATGATGAGAGTGGTAAAGAAGGCGATGCTCTTCAAATGATGGCTGAGAATGGTTGTAATTTTGTAAGACTGGAGATGTATAATAATACAGGGCCAAGAGATTCTTCAAGTTCAGGTTTTTCAGAAGGATATTTTCCTGCAGGATATCTTGATTATGACGCAATGCTGAAACTGGGTAAAAGGGCGTCTGATAAAGAGATGGATATACAACTTTCATTTATGTATGCTGATTATTGGGGAAATGATTACATACCATCTGACTGGGCAGAGGCAATAGATGGGATTACGGATGAAAGTGAAATAGTAGATATTTTAACTGATTGCTTGTATGAGTATACAAAAGATTGTATGCAGGGATTTATAGATGAAGGTATAATTCCGGCATATGTATCTTTGGGAAATGAAATGCAGGGTGGAATTTTATTGCCTTATGGAGCTTATAATAAACCGGAATATATGGCACAGCTTCTGAATGCGGGTTATAGCGCAGTTAAAGAAGTGTCCCCTGAATCTCAGGTTGTATTGCATATAGCCGGCGGAGGGGATGATGTTAAATGGAATGGAAATGGTCAGGGAAATTGGTTTTTTGGCCTATGTAATACATATGACATTAGTTATGACGTAATAGGGGCATCGTTTTATCCTTATTGGGCAGAAACTCTTTCTGTAGATGATATGGTTACATGGTGCAATTATATGATAGATAAGTTTGACAAAGATGTTCTTATAATGGAATCAGGCTATGATTTTTATGATATAACTGCGCAGGGATATACAGGTCAGCTTGAAAATGGTGGATATTATAGTGACATTTATGATTTTTCACCAGAGGGACAGAGGGATTTTGTTATTGAACTTATTAATGGTATCAAATCAGTAAAAGATGGAAGATGCGTTGGTGATTTATACTGGGATCCTACATTTGTATATCAGGAAGGTGTTGGAACATATATAGATGCATCGACTGACACTGCGTCAAGTAATGTAATTTCCAATACTACTTTCTGGGATTTTGATCATGTAGCGCTACCTGTAATGGATGCTTACAGATATAATATTACAGGAGGAAATTACGGAACATTATATGGAAGTGTTACAACTGAATCGGGTAGTGTTGTTGCCAATACAGAAATCACTTTAGTCATTGATACTGATACATATACAGTTACAACAGACAGTTATGGAACATTTTATATAAATATAAACAAAGCGGATAGTACTGTGTTGAAAGTATGTGCAGAAGGATATTCATCAAGTGCGGAATATACAGATTTTAGCATGGACTATGGACAAAGAAAAAATATAAATATAGTGCTGGGTGAAGCGTCAGATTTTACAACAGCAGATGATGATATAGTATTTCATTATTATTACGCAGGAACCGGTACAATATATATGGTATTTGACGAACCAGTGCTAAATGACGAGTCTTATATATCATATAATGGGAAATATGCCTATGCAATGAAATCTGAAGGAGAAAACTGGTATTCATTTGATTATAGAGTTTCATATGAAAATTTTATTGTAGTTGAAAATCTTGAGAATGAACTTAATGAGTTTTCTGATTATAAAAATGCAGACTTGTATTTGAAACTTCAAAAAGGTTATTTTACATACTTTAGATACAACCATTTATATCATGATATAAGTACACTTGAGAATGATTATTATATTGTAGGAAGTACTACTGAATATGATAGCAGTGATCCGGGAATATTTTCAAATTATTGGGCTGCAGGTGGTAAATGGCTGGATAAACTTAAACTTGATGCAAATGGATATTATTCAATAAAATTAGGAATTGCAGAGCCTGAATATACATATGCATACTGCATATATCTGGGGTCATCATGGGATACTAAGTATATGCATGGTAACAGATATTTTACTGTTGATGAAGAATGCTATGTTACATTTATTCTGGATCCTGATAAACATACAGTAACTTATGAATTTACTCCGGTAGAACCTGTGCTGGAAAATGGTGAAGGAACAGAGGAAAGTCCATATCTGATTTATAATGCAGATGATTTATATGAATTTGCAAAAATTGTTAATGGAACCAGCGATTTACATACTCAGAACACAGGCGCATATGCTATGCTTATGAATGATATTACATTGAATAATCAGGTATTAAATGAAGGGCAACTGATATCGGAAACCAATGAACTTAATGAATGGACTCCTATTGGCACTTCAAGTAATAAGTTTTCCGGAAAATTCTATGGTAATAATCATGTTATAAGTGGAGTTTATGTTAATGCAACAGGTTCTTATCACGGATTCTTTGGTGCTACTAATACAGGCAGTGAGATTTCTAATCTGGGACTTGTTGATATGTATATATCCGGAACTTCCAGAAATGGTGGAATTGTCGGTCATTCAGTAGGCACAACCATAATGAATTGTTATGTACAGGGGTATATGTATGGAACAAGTACGTCATTAACATATACAGCAGGAATAGCAGGATATATATCATCTGTTAATATATCAGACTGCTATGTGACAGGAACAATAACAGGTAAGAAATACATTGGGGCAATTGCAGGAAATAGTAATGTATCTTCTTCAATAACTAACTGCTATTATTTAACAGACAGTGCATCAGGGGGAATAAACAGTTCTGATATTGATGGTTCGGCAGAAGCACTTAATGCAACAGCATTTAATAATGGTGAAGCTGCATGGAAACTTGGAAATGATGTATTTGCTCAAACTATAGGTAAAGACAATTATCCGGTATTTATAGAATCAGACAGATCTAATGCTGTATATAGAATACAGTTATATGATATAGATGACATTACAGAAGATATATCATCATCAGGACCACAAAAGATATTATATGGTAATCCGGGAGAATGTTTATATAATCTTGAATTATCAAAAGATAATTATGAATTTGTTGACTGGTATACTGATGAGGAAATGATTAATGTGGTAGAAAGTGCAGATATATTAACTGAAGATATTGATTTGTATGCAAGATATATATCAAATGAAGTGCTTTCTGTAAAAGCACAGACGATTGAAGGGACAAATGCAGAATCAGAACTGACAAGTATAAGATTTGTTACAATGATTGATGATTTGGATTATGTAAATGTAGGCTTTGTTATTGATTATACGTATGTGCAAAGTAATCACAGAGTTACGAAGTCCACGCGTGCATATAGTGCGATTAAGGCAGGCGGCATATTAGTGTATCCGAGTGACTTTAATAGTGAATCAGCATATTTTGTGACATATGTCATAAGAAATATTCCAAATGTTGCATTTGATGTTGACTTTGAAGTTACACCATATATTACAACAGAATCAGGAAGGATAATTTATGGTACGCAAAGGACAATAAGCGTACAGGATTTTTTTGAACAATATGAAACATTTAATTGATAAACTTGCACAAAACCATATACTTGCAAAAGAAGAATTTAGTTTGTTATTAAGCAATAATACTGAACAAACAAGAGCATATATTTCAGAAAAGGCGGTAGAAGTCAGACAGCAATATTATGGTACAGATGTATTTATACGAGGTCTTATAGAGATATCTAATTATTGTAAAAATGATTGTTTATATTGTGGAATAAGGAGAAGCAACAGCAAACAGGAGAGGTACAGACTTACGGAAGAACAAATTCTTTCATGTTGCAATATTGGGTATGAACTTGGATTTAGAACTTTTGTGCTACAAGGTGGAGAAGATGGGTATTTTTCCAGAGATAGAGTATCAGGTATATTGTATAACATAAAGCAAAGGTATCCGGATTGTGCAGTAACACTTTCTCTGGGCGAGCATGATTATGAAACTTATAAAGAATGGTTTAACGCGGGTGCTGACAGATATTTGTTAAGGCATGAGACTGCAACAAATGACCATTATATGAAGCTGCATCCGCCACAGATGTCGCTTGAAAACAGAAAACAATGTCTGTATCAGCTTAAGGAAATCGGTTATCAGGTGGGAGCAGGATTTATGGTTGGCTCACCATTTCAGACAAAAGAAAATCTTGTTAATGACCTGTTGTTTTTAAAGGAGCTAGGACCACATATGGTTGGAATAGGACCATTTATTTCACATAAAGAGACTCCATTTGCCGATTATGCAGGTGGAACTCTTGAAGAAACATTATTTTTACTATCAATAATAAGATTAATGCTTCCTAAGGTTTTATTACCTGCCACAACAGCATTGGGGACTATTAATCCAAGGGGCAGGGAGATGGGGATACTGGCAGGAGCCAATGTTGTGATGCCAAATCTTTCGCCTGTAAGTGTGAGAAGCAAATATACATTGTATGATAACAAAATTTGTACAGGAGATGAAGCTGCTGAGTGCATAAAGTGCATGAGTATGAGAATGAAATCAATAGGATATGAGGTTGTTACAGCCCGTGGCGATTATATAGAGTAAATAGTTGATTTCTTTATGAATGTGATTTATTATATAATAAATAAGTTGAGTTAGAAGAGTATCTGATAACGAAACATATGATTAACGTTCTGACACTAAAATTTAGCTGAAATAAATTAAGGTGAAAGGTTGTAAGGATAGTTTATTTTGCGCCCTTTTACAAGGGCGCATTTTTTAGGAGGAAAAAGTAAATGTACAATCCAAAATCAAAGAAGGCAGAAGAGTTTATCTGTCATGAAGAAATACTTAAGACACTTGAGTATGCAGAAGCAAATAAAACCAATGTTGAGCTTATTGACTCAATAATAGAAAAGGCAAAACTGAGAAAGGGGCTTACACATAAGGAAGCATCAGTTTTACTTGCATGCGAAATGCCGGATAAGATTGCAGAAATTTATGATTTGGCAGAACAAATTAAAAAAGATTTTTATGGTAATCGTATTGTTATGTTTGCACCATTATATCTTTCAGACTATTGTATAAATGGTTGTGTATACTGCCCATATCATCTTAAAAACAAGCATATTGTAAGAAAAAAACTTACTCAGGAAGAGATTAAAAATGAAGTTATTGCATTACAGGATATGGGACATAAGAGGCTGGCTATAGAGTGTGGAGAAGATCCTGTAATGAACCCTATAGAATATGTTTTAGACAGTATAAAGACTATTTATAGTATTAAACATAAAAATGGTGCAATACGGAGAGTTAATGTAAATATAGCAGCTACTACAGTTGAAAATTATAGAAAACTTAAGGAAGCAGGAATAGGAACTTATATATTATTTCAGGAAACATATCATAAAGACAGTTATGAAAAACTCCATCCAACAGGACCAAAGCATGATTATGCATATCATACAGAGGCAATGGACAGGGCAATGGAAGGTGGCATCGATGATGTTGGTATAGGAGTATTATTTGGACTGGAACTTTATAAATACGAATTTGCAGGATTACTTATGCATGCAGAACATTTAGAGGCTGTATATGGTGTAGGACCTCATACTATCAGTGTACCTAGAGTGAAGAAAGCAGATGATATAGACCCAGATGCATTTGATAATGGTATAAGTGATGAAACATTTTGTAAAATAGCAGCCTGTATACGTATTGCTGTTCCATATACGGGAATGATCATTTCGACAAGGGAAAGCGAAGCGGTAAGAGAAAAAATTATACGTCTGGGTGTATCGCAGATAAGTGGGGCTTCCAGAACAAGTGTTGGAGGATATTGTGAGGAAGAACGCCCTCATGATACGGAACAGTTTGATGTTTCTGACCAGCGAACTCTTGATGAAGTTGTAAACTGGCTTATGACGGCAGGATATATACCAAGCTTTTGTACCGCATGTTATCGTGAGGGCAGAACAGGTGATAGATTTATGTCACTATGCAAGAGCGGACAGATTCAGAACTGCTGTCATCCTAACGCTCTTATGACACTTAAGGAATATCTTATCGATTATGCTTCAGAAGATACAAAGAAGATAGGTGAAGCTTTGATACAGGCAGAACTTGAAAATATTCCAAAAGAAAAAGTAAAAGAAATATGCAAAGAAAATCTTGAAAAAATTGAAAATGGAATTCGTGACTTCAGATTTTAGTAGCGACATAAAATGGAGGTCTATTATATGAATACAACCCCAAACGCAAACAGAGTTCATATTGGATTTTTTGGAAAAAGAAATGCCGGGAAGTCCAGTGTTGTAAATGCAGTTACAAATCAGGAAATATCAGTAGTATCTGATGTTAAGGGAACAACAACAGACCCAGTTCAAAAGGCAATGGAACTGCTTCCTGTTGGTCCGGTACTTATTATAGATACCCCGGGATATGATGATGAAGGTGCACTGGGAGAGCTGAGAATAAAGCGTACAAAACAGGTACTTAATAAAACAGATGTTGCCGTTTTGGTTGTTGATGCAACTGTAGGTAAAAGTGATGTTGATGAGGAACTGATAGCTCTTTTTAAAGAGAAAAATATCAATTATATTATAGTATACAATAAGTCTGATTTACTTAAAGATGAAGCAGATGTGCATGTATCAGGAAAAAATGAAATATATGTAAGCGCATTGAATCAAACCAATATTTATGAACTAAAAGAATTAATTGCGTCATTGGCCAAGTCAGAAGAACCAAAATTTCAAATTGTTGCAGATTTAATTCATCCGTCAGATTTTATAGTACTTGTTGTGCCAATTGATACGGCAGCTCCTAAAGGAAGGCTGATATTACCACAACAACAGACAATAAGGGATATTCTGGAGGCTGATGCCACTGCGATAGTAGTTAAAGAATATGAATTAAGGAACACACTGGAAAATCTGGGCAAAAAACCGGCTATGGTAATTACCGACAGCCAGGTATTTGCTAAAGCTTCGGCAGACACTCCAAGAGATATTCCGCTAACTTCATTTAGTATACTTATGGCAAGATATAAAGGTCTGCTTGACACTGCAGTAGCAGGGGCAGCGGCATTGGAAAATATTCAAGATGGAGATACTATATTAATAGCTGAAGGCTGTACACATCATAAGCAGTGTGATGATATTGGAAGCGTAAAAATTCCAAGATGGATACGAAATTATACAGGTAAAAATATTAATTTTGAATTTTCAAGTGGAACATATTTTCCAGAGGAATTATCTTCATATTCAATGATTATTCATTGTGGAGGATGTATGCTTAATGAGCGTGAGGTTAAATATCGTATGAAATGTGCACTCGATCAAAATGTTCCAATAACAAATTATGGAATCATTATTGCTTATATGCAGGGAATCTTAAAACGAAGTATTGAAATATTTCCACATTTATCAGAGGTACTTAAATGAGAAAAGAAAAGGATATTGCAGGAGAACTGCAATTAAATGATACGGTATACGGAATTCATACAAAAAGAGCTGTTGATAATTTTGATATAAATTATCATGATACAGATATGTCACTGATATATGCGATGGTAAAGATAAAAAAGGCAGCGGCAATTACCTATTCAAAAATTATGAATGAAGAATCGTATAAATATAAGGCTATATCTGATGCCTGTGATGATATTTTGTCAGGTAGATATGATGAATGGTTTGTTACTAATGCCCTGCAGGGCGGAGCCGGTACTTCTGCACATATGAATGTAAATGAGGTTGTTGCCAATCTGGCTCTGAAGAATATGGGAAAGACATATGGTGAATATTCAATTATCCATCCTATTGATACCGTTAATAGGGGACAGTCTACCAATGATGTTTATCCTACAGCATTACGCATTGCAGCAATTGATAAGATAAGACTTCTGAGCAATGAATGTGCCAAACTTCAGGAAATGCTGCAGAAAAAGGAAAAAGCGTATGAATCGGTCAAAAAGCTTGGCCGAACGGAACTAATGGATGCTGTTGAGGTAACTCTGGGTGATGAATTTGGCGCTTATGCGCAGGCAATATCAAGGGACAGATGGCGTCTATATAAAATTGAAGAACGACTTCGCCAGGTAAATATAGGAGGGACTGCAGTCGGTCTGTCTGATAATGCAATTAATAGATATAAATATGGAATAATTGAAGAGTTAAGGAATATAACCGGATTCGGTCTGGCAGCAGCAGAATATCCTATGGACATTACACAAAACAATGATGTTTTTGTTGAAGTCTCAGGATTATTAAAGGCACTTGCAGTTAATCTAATGAAGATATCAAATGATTTACGTCTTATGAATTCCGGACCTAATGGAGGATTAGGAGAGATAAAGCTTAAACCACTTCAAAATGGCAGCTCTATTATGCCAGGTAAGGTTAATCCAGTTATTCCGGAAATGATAATGCAGGTATCCATGAAAGTAATTGCTAATGATACAGCAATTACCATGGCAGCATCTCATGGTGAATTTGAGTTAAATGCATTTATGCCGCTTATTGCAGATTCTCTGTTGGAAAGTCTGAATCTTTTAACAGGAGCAATTGAAAAATTCAGAGTGAAGTGCATAGATGTGTTAGATGCAAATGAAAAGAAATGCCAGGAAAATCTGGAAAATTCCTATGCATTTGCCACACAATATACAACACAATACGGATACGATAAAGTAAGCAAAATAGTGCATGAAAACGAAAATAACATTAATTTTATAAAGAGTAAATTGCTGAAAAATTAATTATAGCTATGAATGAATTGTGAAAATTTAGCAAAAATATTATGTAAGGTATTGACAATGTAACTAATATACGATAATGTTATAAATGACACAAGAAGTAGTAATTAAAACTACATCAAAACATTAAAAGGAGTGTATACATTGTTTGAAATATTTACAGATTCGGCCAGCAATTTAACATTAGAGTTAATGGAAAAATATGATATTCATGTTATTTCATATACATGTTTTGTTGATAATGAAGAATTTATCTGTTTTGAGAAAGATAGAGACAATGATAAAATTTCAAAACAGTTTTATGATGCAATGCGTGATGGTTCAGATGTAAGAACCAGTCTTATTAATACTGATGTATTTATAAATGCCTTCAGACCATATATGCAAGAGGGAAAAGACGTATTATTTGTGGGCATATCCAGTGGAATAAGCGGGACTGTTCAAAGTGCAAAGATTGCAGCAGAAATGCTTAAAGAAGAATTTTCGGACAGGAAGTGTATAGTAGTAGATTCAGTTTCTGCATCCCTGGGAGAAGGAATTCAAGTGTGTGAAGCATCAAAACTTCGTGAACAAGGGGCAACTATTGAAGAAGTAGAAGAGTGGTATAAGAAAAATACATTTAAAATGAGACATATATTTACGGTTGGAGATTTAAAGTACCTAAAAAAGGGCGGCCGTATATCAGCAACTGCAGCCGTTGCCGGTACAGTATTGAATCTTAAGCCAATACTCAAAGCTACGAATGAAGGTACCATACAACTTGTAGAAAAGGTAAGAGGTAGAAAAAAAGCATTAAATACTATGGTCGAGGATTTTAAAAATCATGTTGTAAATCCGGAGATTCAAACGATTGGGCTGGCACATTGCGACTGTAAGGAAGATGCAGAGTATGTGGCAGAAAAAATAAGAGCATTTTGTAAAGTAAAAGATATCATTATAACATATTATGATTTGTGTACAGGTTCACATGTAGGACCTAATACACTGGCACTTTTTTATCAGGGAGAGTACAGATAAGGTTTCCTCAAAATACAATAAATAAAGACCCCATATTATAGGGGTCTTTATTTTATGTTATTGACACTAAAATATTTAAAAAAATTCTATTAGTTTACACAGTATGTTCATATTGTGTTATAATATGTTATGTATTACACAATTATAATTTATTTAAAAGAAGAAGTAGAGGGTTTTATGAAAAAAGATAATAACTATTGCACAATTAGAATACTTGTAAAAGCTTTAGTCACAGTAATTATGTCAGTCGTAGTTGCAATGGTTTCCATTGCAGTATCACCATGTACAAATATCGACGTGACTGATGTATACGCAGCGACAGTTTTTGACGATTGTTATGGTAGTCAGTTAAGTGGAGAAGCTGCATTATTATACAGTGAAATGAAAACAAAATATTACACTAATAAAGAGACAGGGCAGGTTACATACTCATTATCAACAAAGATTACATTTTCCGGAACAATTAGCGGAGGCGAATTAGCAGAGGATGAAGAATATAATAATGCGATAGATAAAGTAAAAGATATTGTATTGCCTGCAGTTGATGCATTTACAAAAGACTATCCTTCAGTATTCTGGATTGGAAATTTTAATTATAGCTGGAGTATGCAGATATTAGGGACTAATGTAAGTATTGAATCAATAACACTTACTCCGGAGTCTTTTTATGATGGAGCAATAGATGACATTTCTGCATTTGATACAGCAGTAACCAGTGCAGTTACATATATTGAACAGAGTAGGACATCAAACAGTAATTATATGACAGCACTGGCAATACATGATTATATATGCAATAAGCTTACATATAGTGATTCGGCTGTTGTGAATGATGGGACGGTGGCATATTATAAAGCTCATTCAGCAATTCCTGCATTTAATGGCGATGGGTTGTCTGTATGTGAGGGATATGCAAAAGCATTTAAAATATTGTGCGATAGGTTTAATATACCTTGTGTATTAGTAGTAGGAACGGGTGTTACTTCTACCGGAAGCGAAAATCATATGTGGAATTATGTAATGATGGATGATGGACTCTGGTATGGTGTTGATGTTACATGGGATGATCAGTCAGACATTATATATAAATATTTTTCGGCCGGAACAGAGTCATCAGGTATTAATGGAACGTTTGGTACAGAGCATATTGAAAGAGCAGATTTTAATGGATGGGGATATGATTTTGTATATCCGTTAATACAAAATAGTGAATATATACCAACAGTATGTTCATTAAACGGCCATACTGTTACAACACATGCAACATGTATTACAGATGGGTGTTGTGATGTCTGTGGCAGAGTGGCAGAATCAGCAACAGGTCATAATTATATAAAAGTAGTCACAAAACCTACATGTACTTCTAAAGGATATACGACATATTCATGTGATAAATGTGGATATACTTTTATTGCGGACGAAATATCTGCTCTTTCACATAGTGCCGGCAAATGGAAAGTAACAAAGAAAGCAACAGTATTTTCAACAGGATTAAAAAATAAGTATTGTACATACTGTGGGAAAGAGATGCAGTCGGCAGAAATTGCAAAGATTTCTACAGTAACAATTGGAAAGCTTAAATATAAGATTACAAAATGTTCTAAGACTAAAGGGCAGGTATCTGTAATAGGAGTTAAGTCTAAAAAATATACTAAAATATTAATTCCTAAAACAGTCGATATAGAAGGATATACATTTAAGGTTACATCAATATCTAAAAACGCATTAATAAACTGTAAAAAACTTAAGAAAGTTGTTATAGGAAATAACATAAAAACAATTGGTACAAGTGCTTTTAAAGGATGCTCAAAATTAAAAACAGTGATTATCGGTACATCGGTAAATAGCATAAAGGGAAATGCATTCTTAAAGTGTGGTAATCTTAAAAATATAAAGATATTATCCACAAAACTAAGAAGTGTAGGCAAAAATGCTTTAAAAGGAACAAGTACAAAATTAAAAGTTAAAGTGCCAAAAAGTAAATATAAAAAGTACAAAAAAATTTTGATTAAAAAGGGAAATGATAAAATTACAATAAAATAATTTTGTTAATTAAGGATAATAAGAAATGAAAAAATTCATATTATTTACATTAATGATAGTAATAATGTTTAATATTTCTTCATGCAATAGACATACATCTGATACTAGTAGTGATAAAGTACAAAGCACCCAAAACGGTCTTGATGAGTTTTATCAGGGCTTATCTTCCAACTATTATTATAATGAAGACAAAGGATTATTGTTAGAGGTTTATTATCAGTTTGTTGCACTATATAAGGTGGATGATGCAAATAATATATTTTCTACTGATGGTATGAGTATTGACGGAGAGATGTTATTCAATGGAATATTTGAAGCTGATTTAAATAAAAGCCTTATTCTTCTTACAATAGGGGAAGCAGATGATGTTAATGAGCAAAATTGTTATATTTGGAAAGATATAAATATGTGTGGGGCATTTGAGTTTGCATTTAAAGCAACCCAAAATTCAAACGAGGGACGATATGATAATATAGTGTTAGAACATAATGGAGAAACGTGTGAATTTGACTGGCTTTGTTCACTTAATTAGTTTATGTGTATAATTAATGTATTTTATGTTATGTTAAGTTGACAATATAGGAACGGTGTGATAAATTGTCATTAAGTGTTATTTGTGATATTTATTTGCTACTAGGAGGTAGGTTAGATGCCTGTTTATGAAAAACCGGAGCTTGAAATCAAAGAATTTGATTCAGAGGAAATTATGATTTCAGTTGGAGAGAATTCAGGTGATGATGGTGGCGGATTTGGTGAATTAGTATAATTTAAGAAAAATGGCGGGCGGTAAATGCCTGCCATTTTTATATCATAGGAAAGTTCTTTGAACTTACCTATGATATAAAACGCTCCGCTAAGGATGCGCAGCTCGCGGAGAGGAAGTTATGCTAACGCAACCGCTCGCGCGCGAAGTGTCGCAAGCGACACTTTGTTCTATCATAACTGCATAGGAATAGTATAGTGTAAAGTAGGTGTTTATATGTTCTTTATTAAAATAGCTGATTTAGTTATAAAAGTGAATAATATATATGAGTACTCAGAAATTAGATGTAAAGAGTTTATTGTACAAGATACATCATATGACTTTGAGATTGTATGTACAAAGGAACGTATACAACAGGAGTTAGTTAAGGCAGAAAGAAATGGGATAACAGCATCTCCTCAGTATTGTGAATTTATTATTATTCATAATGATATATGTAATAAGATTGTAGAATATGGAGGAATGTTTTTTCACGCAGCACTTATACAGTTTGATGGCAGGGGTTATGCTTTTGCTGCGCCAAGTGGAGTCGGTAAATCTACACATGTAAAGATGTGGGTAAAGCATTTTCATAATCGTGCAGTAATTATTAATGGGGACAAACCATTGATACGTATAATTAATGGAAAAGTTTATGCATATGGAACACCATGGTGTGGGAAGGAGAATTATTATGAGAATGCAAGAGTACGTTTAAATGCAATCTGCTTTATTGGACGTGGTGAAAATAATATTCGTAAGATAGACTCTGATGAGGCAATCAATTATATTTTTCCACAGATTTACAAACCCAATGGGATATATGCAACTCAGAAAACTATGGCAGTAATTGAAAGCCTTATAAATGCAATTGAGTTTTATGTATTGAATTGTGATGTATCAACAGATGCGGTTATGACAGCTTATAATGCAATGTGTAAGGAGAGAGACAGTGAAAATTAAAGAAGGTTTTGTTATGCAGAAACTTGGCAGCAAATATGTAATAATATCTGCCGGTGGATTGGAAGAAGGATTTAATGGTATTATAAAAACAAATGAATCAGGAGCATACTTATGGGAATTGCTACAAGAAGAACACACAGAACATCAATTGGTAGAACTTTTGATGCAGAGATATGGCATTAATAAAGAAATGGCAGTCAATGATGTTAATGATTTTTTGAGGTTATGCCACGAAAGCAACTTTTTGGTTGATGACTAAAATTATGATATATTTACGAAAATAGGGAAGAATAGACAATATTACTTTATGGGAGGCAGAATAAGTTGATGCGCTTAGCCGGATATTTAAAAAACTATAAATTGCAAATAATAATAGGGCCGTTTTTTAAATTGCTTGAGGCAATATTTGAACTGATTGTTCCTCTTGTGATGGCAAGTATTATAGATAAAGGAATCAATGGAGATGGTGGACAAAAGTATATACTGCATATGGGGGCACTTATGATTTTGCTAGGCTTTATAGGATTGTGTTTTGCTCTTATATGTCAGTACATGGCAGCAGTAGCCTCCCAAGGAGTAGGAACACTCCTTAGAAATGATATGTTCAGGCATATTAATAGCCTTTCGCATGCTGAGATTGATAAGATTGGCACCACATCATTAGTAACACGTATTACAAATGATGTTAATCAGATACAACTTGCCATTGCAATGCTTATAAGACTTGCAATCAGAGCACCATTCCTTATGATAGGGGCAACGTTGCTGGCTATGAATATAGACTTAAAACTTTCATTAGTTTTTATTGTTATGGCAATACTGGTAACGATTGTTTTATATGGAATAATGGCAAAATCAGTTCCATTTTACAGAGTATTACAAAAGATGCTTGATAAGGTATCTTTGCTTACAAGAGAAAATCTTGCAGGCGCAAGGGTAGTACGTGCATTTTCAAAGCAGGAAAGAGAAAAGGAAGAATTTGGGGATGTTGCCGATGGTATGGCCATAGTAGCTTCAAGAGTAGGAAGACTTTCCGCATTGATTACTCCGCTTAATACGGCAATACTTAATATATCCATTATTGCATTGTTATGGTTTGGTGGCTTTAGAGTAAATATTGGAAGACTGACACAGGGTGAGATAATAGCTCTTATTAATTATATGACACAAATATCAGTCGTTCTGGTCGTATTGGCAAATTTAGTCATAATATTTACAAAAGCAGGTGCATCTGCTTCCAGAATAAATGAAGTTTTTGATATAAAATCATCAATAAATAATGCTGAAAATGCTGTTACGACTGATTTAAATTCAAAAAAGCATAATATACCTATGCTTGAATTTAGAAATGTTTCTTTTTCATATTGCGATTCCAAGGAGAAAGTTCTTGAAAATATTTCATTTTCATTAGAAAGAGGACAGATACTTGGAATAATTGGTGGAACAGGTTCAGGAAAGTCAACTTTAGCATCCTTAATACCTAGATTTTATGAAGTATCAGAAGGTGAAATCCTGATAAACGGTATTAATATAAAAAATATATTATTGAGTAAGTTAAGACAGAGTATAGGTATTGTTCCACAAAGAGCAGCATTATTTTCTGGAACTATACGTGATAATATAAAATGGGGAAATGAAAAAGCATCTGATACAGAAATTGAAGAAGCATTAAAGATTGCACAGGCAAAAGACTTTGTACAAAGTACAGATGAAGGACTTGACCGTGTTATATACCAAAATGCCGGTAATGTTTCAGGGGGACAGAAACAGAGACTTACTATTGCCAGAGCAATAGTTAAAAAGCCTGAAATACTAATACTTGATGACAGCTTTAGTGCATTGGATTATGCAACTGATGCAAATCTGCGCAGGGAACTTAATAAACTGAGTAAGGATTTGAATATGACAGTAATAATGATTTCACAGCGCTATAGTACCATTAAAAATGCAGATGTTATATTGGTAATGGATGATGGTAGAATTGCAGGAATTGGAAAGCATGAGGAATTACTTGCTTCATGTGAAATTTATAAAGAAATATACTCATCTCAAAGTAAAAATGAGGAGGTGGGCAAATAATGAATAACGAATATTCGGGAAAAACAAACAGTAATGCCGGAGCAATGTATGTAGGCATGCATCAAAATCCGAAGCCGGGAAATAACACACATGTCAATGAAAATGTAAATAAAAAGGCTACAATCAAGAGGCTTATAAAATATATAGGTTCGTATAACAAATACATGATAATGGCATTATTATGTGCTGTGATAAGTGTAATAGCTTTTCTTATGATACCTATTCTTATAGGAAATGCGGTTGACTATATCGTGGCAAAGGATGCGGTTGATTTTTCACAGATACTAAAATACATTCAAGCTATTGCAGTTCTTATAGCAGCCGGTTCAGCCTTTCAATGGCTGATGACCTTTTGTACTAACAAAATAACATATAGAACAATACGTGATTTACGAAAGGATGCTTTTAATAAATTAAATTCAGTGCCACTTTCATATATTGATGCTCATTCAAAGGGAAATGTGATTAATACTGTAGTTAATGATATTGACATTATATCAGATGGACTGCTTCAGGGATTTGCACAATTATTTACCGGAATAATTACGATATTGGGAACGTTGTGTTTTATGATTTCCATAAATATAAAAATTGCCATTCTAGTAGTTGCGCTTACACCACTATCGTTGTTTCTTGCATATTTTATTTCAAAACTGACATATAACAAATTTAAACAGCAGTCGGCGATACGTGGAGAACTCACAGGATATGCAGAGGAGATGATTGAAAATCAAAAGCTTATAACTGCTTTTATGGGAGAAGAAAAAGTTCAGGAACATTTTGAAGAAGTTAATGAGCGTATGCATAAATGTGGTATTAAAGCACAATTTTATTCATCCCTTACCAATCCTTCAACCCGGTTTGTTAATTCCATAGTATATGCAGTAGTTGGTATGTTAGGAGCTGTATATGCTTTAGGGGGAATTATTTCAATAGGGCAGCTTTCCTGTTTTTTGTCATATGCCAATCAGTATATGAAACCATTTAATGAAATATCGGGTGTTGTAACAGAACTTCAGGCAGCAATAGCCTCGGCAAAAAGAGTGTTTGATATACTTGATGCAGAGGAAGAAGTCTCCGATGCTGATATTACTGTCAAACAAATAGATGATTTAACAGTTAATATAAAAAATGTTGAATTTTCATACAGCAAGGAGAAACCACTAATAAAAGATTTTAATCTTACAGTAAAGCCCGGTCAGCGTGTAGCAATAGTTGGACCGACAGGATGTGGGAAAACTACATTTATAAATCTGTTAATGAGGTTTTATGATGTTCAGGGAGGAAGTATTTCTATAGGTGGTGTTGATATACGTGACATGAAACGAAGCCAGCTCCGTAATATGTTTGGGATGGTATTGCAGGATACATGGCTATTTTCAGGGACAATCAGAGAAAATATATCATATGGAAATGAAAATGTATCAGATGAAGATATAATTAAAGCTGCAAAAATGTCACATGCACATAATTTCATTATGCGTCTCCCTGACGGTTATGATACAGTCATTTCTGAAGAAGGAGGTAATATTTCACAAGGACAGAAGCAATTGTTGTGCATAACTAGAATTATGTTATCTAATCCGCCTATATTGATACTGGATGAAGCAACCAGTAATATTGATACCAGAACAGAAATAAGGGTTCAACGTGCTTTCTCTAAAATGATGCAGGGTCGCACCAGTTTTGTAGTCGCACACAGGTTATCAACAATTATGGAGTCTGATATTATTCTTGTTATGAAAGATGGAAATATAATTGAACAGGGAAATCATTATGAACTTATGGAAAAAGAAGGATTCTATTGTCAATTATACCTTAGCCAGTTTGCACCCGTATAACTAAATATATAAATTATAAAGACAATATTAATTCCGCCGGATAAATATATTTTATTTTGGCGGAATTTATGTTATAATTTGTACAAAATGTATCACAATGGATTTTTGGTGCAAATTTTATAAAAACAGGTGGTTATATGAATAAGGTATTTTATAAGAAATTTATATATGCGTCAGTATTTTTAGTAATGCTGTGCTTTGCAATTTTCAATGCGACAGATACAACGGTTTTTGCATTGTCATTGGGAGAAGACGGAGGAATTGAAACAGATCCTAATGGAGAAGATTTTGATAATCCTGGTAGTAGTGATGATACTGATAGTGATGACAATAACAATAATAATACCAATAACAACAATAACAGTTCAATCTCCAAAATTTCTATTTCAGGGGCAACTGTAAGTTCAGTAAAAACTAAAGTATATACAGGTTCATATATTAAACCTTCACCGGTTGTTAAGGTAGAGGGAGTAACCCTGACTAAAGGAACAGATTACAAGCTTAGTTATAAGAATAACAGAAACACCGGACAGGCAGTAATTATAATAACAGGAATTGGAAAATATACCGGAACCAAGAAAGTAACTTTTATAATAAAGCCTGCCAGAGTTAAGATTTTAAATATAAGAACATACAAAAAAGGTTCACTTACAGTTAAATGGGCTAAAAATGCAGGTAATGTTTCCGGATATCAGGTCAGATATTCCAGAACAAAATCATTTAAAAAATCAGCTAATAGGTATGTTTATAAAACAGGCACAATATCAAAAAACAAAATTAAAAAGACGATAAATAATCTCAAATCAGGAAAAACGTATTATGTAAAAATACGTTCATATACAAAGGTTAACGGCAAAAGGGTCTATGGCAAGTTTAGCAAAATATTAAGGATAACAATAAAATAATTTAACTTATAAATTATAATGATATTTTAAAGTTTTGAAAGGATGGGTAAAACAACAAAAAAAATGAAAATTTTAATTAAGAATGGCAGACTGCTTGATCCTGCAACATCTACAGATGCAAAATGTGACTTGCTTATTGAGAACGGAAGAGTATCAAAACGAGAGGAAGAAATAAACGAAGACGCAGAACGTATAATTGATGCTTCCGGCTGTTATGTTATGCCGGGACTTATCGATATGCATGTTCACCTTAGGGAACCGGGATACGAATATAAAGAAACCATTGCTACAGGAACGGCAGCTGCTCTTAATGGGGGCTTTACGACTATATGTGCGATGCCGAATACTAATCCCACAATAGACTCTCCTGAAAGAGTAAGCTTTCTTATGGATAAGATATCCAAGGAAGCCAATGTTAATGTACTTCCTGTTGGTGCTATTACAATCGGTCAGAATGGTAATGAAATTACCAATATTGCAGGTATGAAGGATGTAGGTATATGTGCTATTAGTGAAGATGGTAAATCAGTAATGGATGTGGAACTTTACAGACAGGCGATGCTGGAAGCTGCAAAGGCAGACATTCCGGTTCTGGCACATTGTGAAGATATTAATCTGGCAGATGGCGGAGTTATTAATGCGGGTGAAAAGTCAGAGGAATTTAACCTTCCGGGTATAACTAATGAAGTAGAAGATATAATAGCAGCAAGAGATATACAAATTGCAGCTGAAACACGAGCAAAACTGCACCTTTGTCATTGTTCAACTAAAGGTTCAGTCGGACTTATAAAAGTAGCGAAGGAAAACGGATTACCTGTTACAGCCGAGGTATGTCCTCATCATTTTGTATTGTCCACAGACTGTATGGATGAACCGGCTCCTAATTATAAAATGAATCCTCCTATAAGATCGAAGGAAGATAAAGAAGCACTGTTAATAGGATTAAAGGAAGACATAATTGATGTTATTGCTACTGATCATGCACCACATTCCTTTGAAGAAAAAAACAGGAGCATGCTTGAAGCTCCATTTGGAATAGTAGGCTTAGAAACAGCAGTAGCTCTTACGATTACGTATCTTGTAGAACCGGGTATCATTACTCCTATGCAGATGGCAGAAAAGATGAGTTATAATCCTGCCAGAATTCTTGGTATTGATAAAGGTGATCTTGCAATAGGAAGTATAGCAGATATAACTATTATAAATCCTGAAGCAGAGTACATTATAGATGCCGAAAGCTTTAAGTCAAAGGGCAGAAATACACCTTTTAATGGTATGAAAGTAAGAGGCAGAATTGTAGATGTAATATTAGGTGAAACAATAGACGAATAGTAAAATATTAAACAATAAACAGAGGTATCAGATGATTAATAAACTAGTTGAAAACATAAGAAAAACAAAAGCTCCAATAGTAGTAGGATTAGATCCAATGCTTAGTTATGTTCCAAAACATATTCAGAAAAAGGCTTTTAATGAGTTTGGCGAGACATTAGAGGGAGCAGCAGAAGCAATATGGCAATTTAATAAAGAAATTCTGGATGCAACCTCGGATTTGATTCCGGCAGTCAAACCACAGATTGCAATGTATGAACAATTTGGAATTCCGGGACTGGAGTCATTTAAAAGGACAGTTGATTATGCCAAAGAAAAGGGTCTTGTTGTAATTGGGGATGTTAAGAGAGGAGATATTGGTTCTACTTCAGCCGCATATGCAGTAGGTCATCTGGGAAAGGTTCAGATAGGAACTAAAAAGTACAGCCCGTTTGACGAAGACTTTGCAACAGTTAATCCTTATCTGGGTACGGATGGTATAAAGCCATTTATAGATGTGTGCAGGGAAGAAAATAAAGGACTGTTTATTCTTGTTAAAACTTCTAATCCATCAAGTGGAGAATTTCAGGATCAATTAATTGATGGTAAACCACTTTATGAATTAGTTGGTGAAAAGGTTGCCGCATGGGGTGAAGAACACATGGGCAGTGAATATAGTTATATTGGCGCAGTAGTTGGTGCAACATATCCTCAGATGGGTAAAGTTTTAAGAAAAATAATGCCAAAGACTTATATATTAGTTCCGGGATATGGGGCACAGGGTGGTAAAGCCAAGGACTTAGTACATTATTTTAATGAGGATGGACTTGGAGCAATTATTAATTCATCAAGAGGAATTATAGCTGCATATAAGCAGGAAGCATATAGTAGATTTGGGGAAGAAAATTATGCTGATGCTTCCAGGCAGGCAGTAATTGATATGATTGCAGATATAAGAAGTGTAATGTAATAACTATAAAGTCCAGCGGTGTGATGTCAAGTGAAAAATGAATTAGAAATCATATATTTTTG
>JBJEMK010000008.1:0-5682 GCA_051879635.1 Eubacterium sp. | reverse complement strand
TAATTGAAACACTCCAGTATGTCTTTCATCTTGGTAGATGCGAGGTAGATGATGTCATTATGAACGCAATCGGTGTAGCATTTGGACTATTGGCATATATATTGGTTAGTTATATAGAAAAGAGAAATAGAAAATTTCAACATAGAAAGCGTATATAGATGAAAAATATTTCAAGTAGTAATTTTTTGATTAATTTAGTGAAAGTTGTTATAAATAAAGATGTGGAAATATCTGATGTTTTTAGCAACTCAGATAATTATGTTCCCGATTGGAAAGAAATTTATATTCTTGCAAAAAGGCATAGTATTATTAATGTATTATATCCTGCAATTATATTACTTCCAGAATCATTACGACCTGAAAAGTCAATTATTTATGAATTTAAAAAAGCTTATTCTGCGGGTATTATACTTGAAGCAAATCAGCATACAGAATTGGATTTTCTTAAAAATTCACTTCAAAAAAATGGAATTGATTATATTGTGTTAAAAGGGTCAGTAATAAAAAATTATTATCATGAACCTGCCCTTAGAAGTATGCATGATATTGATATATTGTATAAAAATTGTAAATTAAATAAATTGAAAACAGTAATGGATGAGTGTGGTTTTTCTTTTGTAAAGTCTTATGGTAAAGAAGATGTGTTTATAAAAGAACCATACTGCCTCATTGAAATGCATAGAGAATTAGTGCCACCCGATAATTCCAAATATTATAAATATGCGAGTTCAGTATGGAATAGAGCACTCAAAGATAAAGACGAATGGTACATGACTTCCGAAGATTTCTATATTTATATGATTATTCATATGGCAAAGCATTTTGCCGGCGGTGGTATAGGAATAAGATTTATTATGGATTTATTTGTATATAATGAAAATCTTGATGAAGAGTATGTAAATAATGTCTTGCAACAACTTGGACTGCTTTCTTTTAATAACAAGATGAGAGATTTGGCAAAAATATGGTTTGGACGGGCAGAAAGAACAGAACTTTCGCAAAAATCAGTTGATATTATGACTGATTTTATTATTAACTCAGGACTATTTGGTACGAAACAGAACCTTGTCGGCTTTTCAATTATTAATAGAAAAAACGACAGGAAAAATATTAATAATGGAAAGTTTAACAAATATATATATATATTAAGGACAATTTTTCCAAAGTATTCAAGTATGTGTGCATATTATGGCCCATGGTTAAAAAAATATCCTTTTTTACTACCGGTAGCATATTGCATATTAAATTATGAAAGAGTATTTGTCAGACGTAATTTAACGCAAAAAAATATTAATGTAATGCGTAATATATCAGAAGAAGATGTTGAAAAGGCTACAGTAATAATTGATGAGTTGGAATTGAATTTTTAATTTATCTATTTTTAGCATTCATGATTAAATTTAACACATCATAAATCTTTTCATATTCTTCAATATTAATATCACGCGCTTTTTCCAATATTAAATCAATATCTGCATTTGAAATATACCCTTTTAAAATATAATCACAGCTTATATTAAGAACATTAGATAATTTAAGTATATTTTCCGAGCGCATAGCTTTTTTTCCAAGTTCTGCAGTGGAAATCATTTGAGGTGTAACATCTATCTGTTCTGCGAGCTGCTCTTGAGTAAGCCCCAGCTGCTTACGTCGTTCATAAATTCGTCTTCCCATATTTTCATATAATTTCTGATTTGAAGTCATTTTAAACCTCCAATGCTATAGTTGATTATATTGTATCCATAGATGATGGCAAAATTAACATACTATGGGCGTAATATAATCAACTATAATTGCATGAATATTATTTTTCTTATAGGGGAACATTAATAAAAGAGGAGTAGAAAAATGATATTAAAAGTAATAATAGCAATATTTATATTAGGTTTTTTGTTATTAATGTATTCATTAATGAAAATGGCAAGTATTTCCGATGAAAGGATGGAAGAATTGCAAACAAAAAATGAAGAACAGCAAGAGAGTAAATAGTGTTGATTAATGGTATAAAATCTGTTATAATATATTTGTTAATAAATTAACAAATAGGAGGGATTACAATGGCAAACAGATTTATACTTAATGAAACATCTTATCATGGAGAAGGTGCAATTAAAGAAATTATTACAGAGGCGACAAGACGTGGTTTTAAGAAAGCGTTTGTATGTTCAGATCCAGACCTTGTGAAGTTTGGAATTACCACTAAAGTTACAACACTGTTAGAAACAGCAGGATTGGCATATAAACTTTATTCAAATATTAAACCAAATCCAACAATCGAAAATGTTCAAACAGGTGTAGCCGCTTTTAAAGAATCAGAAGCGGATTATATCATTGCAATCGGTGGTGGCTCATCTATGGATACTGCAAAAGCTATTGGAATTATAATAACTAATCCTGAATATGCTGATGTTAGAAGTCTTGAAGGTGTTGCTCCTACAAAAAATCCATGTGTACCTATTATTGCGGTGCCAACAACTGCAGGTACAGCAGCCGAAGTTACTATTAATTATGTTATTACTGATGTTGAGAAAAAAAGAAAATTTGTATGTGTAGATCCACATGATATACCTATAGTTGCAATAGTAGACCCTGATATGATGGCCTCAATGCCAAAAGGTCTTACAGCAGCAACAGGTATGGATGCTTTAACTCATGCAATTGAAGGGTACATAACAAAAGGGGCATGGGAATTATCAGATATGTTCCATTTAAAAGCAATTGAAATTATTTCCCGTTCCCTTAGAGATGCAGTGGACAACAAGCCAAAGGGAAGAGAAGGTATGGCATTAGGTCAGTATGTTGCAGGAATGGGATTTTCAAATGTAGGTCTTGGTATAGTACATTCCATGGCACATGCATTAGGTGCTGTATATGATACTCCACATGGGGTTGCTAATGCGATTTTACTTCCAACTGTTATGACATTTAATGCAGATGCTACAGGAGAAAAATATAGAGACATTGCAAAAGCAATGGGTGTAGAAGGCACTGAAAACATGTCTGTGGATGAGTATAGAAAAGCTGCGGTTGATGCTGTAAAACAGTTGTCTATGGATGTTGGTATTCCGGCAGATTTAAAGGAAATAGTAAAAGAAGAAGATGTATTGTTTTTAGCTGAGAGTGCGGTAGCTGATGCTTGCACACCGGGGAATCCAAAGGATGCAACTTTAGAGGATATTATTGAATTATATAAATCTTTATTGTAAATAAGGTTTTTAAGAGGGTACCTTGCAAGTCATTTTATGATTTCAGGGTACCTTCTTTCTTTTTGTTTGCCTTGTTTTGAATTGAGACGATGATTCTGCATTGACTAAACATACGCCAAATTGTATAATTAAATAATGCAATAATATAAATTGGGTTTTTATGTTTTGGGGAAGGATGGAAAATAATTGTGAACCGAAATAAAGTAGATATATTGAAACTTGCAGAGTTTTTAATAAATGGTTTGAGCTATCTTATAAGTGCTATTATTTCATATATCATTTTGGATTCAATGCATCTTTTACGTAATGAAGCCAAAATTGGCAAAAGAGAGTTTGCTATTATTTTGCTTGCAAGTTTTCTGCTCGCTACATTCTTCAGCAGTAATTTAAAGGATATTACAAAAAGAACAAAGGTGGATGAAATACTATATAGTATTCGGTTTAATTTTTCCTTGTCCATATCTATGGCAGTGTTAATGTTAATAAGCAAGAACTCAATGGTAGAGTCAAGATACATGTTTGTATTACTTTTTATAACCGGATGTATTATTATGAGTTTAAATCATTTAATTTTCCGGTTGTACAGACTGAAGCTTATTGATTCCAACTACATAGCAATAATTACTACAAAGAAGAAAGCAAAATATATATTAAGAGAACTGCAGGATGAGTGGGAATATAAAATCAGAGGTATTATAATTACCGATGAAGATATGTGCGGTAAAAAAATATATAACAGCTATGTAGTAGCAAATAAAGATAATTACATGGACTGGATACGTTCTGAGGCTCTTGATGAGGTAGTTATATATTTGGATTATGAGTATACGCCTAAAGGAATTTCTTTCAAAAAAAATATTGAAGAAATGGAGGCAATGGGTATAAGGGTGCACTTAAATATACCCGTATTGCGTGAATTCGATGAATACAAAAATGGCATAAGCAACATAGGAACCATTCCAATGCTGACAATAGCCGATAATTTTATAGATTACAGGCTTCTGGCTGTAAAAAGGATAATAGACATAATTGGTGCCTTGATAGGATTTATTATATCAATACCTATTATTTTGATTGTTTCAGTACCGCTGCTGATGGAATCACCGGGTTCGCTTATTTTTAAACAAAAGAGGGTAGGCCTTAACGGGCGTTGTTTTTACATATATAAGCTGCGTTCTATGTATGTGGATGCGGAGCAACGCAAACAGGAACTAATGGACAAAAACGAAATGAACGGATTAATGTTTAAAATGACAGACGATCCGAGAATTACAAAGGTAGGAAAATTTATACGAAAGACTTCCATTGATGAACTTCCGCAGTTTCTCAATGTATTAAAAGGAGATATGAGTCTGGTTGGAACAAGACCACCTACAGTAGATGAATTCAAGCAATATAAAAGTCATCACAAGAAGAGATTAAGCATGAAACCTGGTATAACAGGTATGTGGCAGGTAAGTGGCAGAAGTGATATACAGGACTTTGAAGAAGTTGTACGGCTTGATTGCAAATATGTAGATAACTGGTCGCTTGGACTGGACATAAGGATATTAATCAAAACAGTTTTTGTTGTGCTTTTTGGTAAAGGCTCAAAATAAAACACAGGCGGGGCATTATGAAAATAGCAATGATTGGGCACAAAAGGATTCCATCACGTGAAGGTGGTATTGAAATAGTTGTTGAAGAACTGGCGGTCAGAATGGTCTCTAGCGGACACATAGTACATGCATATAATCGAAAAGGACATCATGTTTCGGGTGCGGCTTTTGATGAGATTACACCTAAAGGTGTTAATGAATATAAAGGAATAAAATTGATAACCGTACCTACATTTCAGAATAAAAAACTTAATGCTATAGTATATTCTTTTTTTGCAACTATAAGGGCACTATTTGGAAAATATGATGTTATTCATTATCACGCAGAAGGCCCAAGTGCTATGCTCTGGCTACCACATTTGTTTGGAATAAGGACAGTTGTTACTATACATGGTTTAGACTGGCAGCGTTCCAAATGGGGAGGCTTCGCTTCGAAATATCTGAAATTCGGCGAGCGTATTGCCGCCAGATTTGCAGACGAGGTTATTGTGCTTTCCGAAAATGTAAAAGAATACTTTAAATTAACATATAATCGTGACACTGTTTTTATTCCAAATGGAATTGTGCAGCCTGTTATAAACGAGGCAGAACTTATTACAAAAAATTATCACTTGACAAAGAATGGATATATTTTATTTTTGGGTCGCCTGGTTCCCGAAAAAGGACTTCATTATCTGATTAAGGCATATCAAAATATTCAGACAGATAAGAAGCTTGTAATAGCAGGCGGTACAAGCCATACCGATGAATATGTATCGGAAATAAAAGAGATGGCAGGAGATAATCCTGACATTATATTTACAGATTTTATTCAGGGAATTGAACTTGGCGAACTGTATTCAAATGCTTATATTTATGTGCTGCCAAGTGATTTGGAA
>JBJEMK010000007.1:0-5692 GCA_051879635.1 Eubacterium sp. | reverse complement strand
ACAAAAATACTTCTTTTAGAAAAAAGCAATCACATTCCGATGATGAAGAAGATTATGAAGAGCGAAAAGTTTCACAAAAGCCAAAATCATCTAAGCCAAGGATTTCACAACGAACAGCCAAGGTTGTGCCAATGCGCACTTCAAAAAACTCAGGAATGGAAGTATGTGTAATCAAACCTAATTCTATGGATGATGCCAGAGAGCTTTGCGAAACACTTTTGGCAAACAGAGCAGTAGTACTTAATCTTGAAGGCGTTCATATTGAAATCGCACAAAGAATTGTTGATTTTACATCGGGTGCATGTTTTGCCATCGATGGCAATTTCCAGAAAATATCAAACTATATATATATAGTAACTCCATCATCTGTTGATATATCAGGCGATTTTCAGGAATTATTTGCAAATGGTTTTGGTACAGGAAGTTCTTATACATCAAAATATTAATTACATATAAAATATGGATCGGAAATTACCGGTCCTTATTTTTCATATCATAGGAAACTTCTTTGAACTTCCATATGATATAAAACGCTCCGCTAAGGATGCTATTATACTTTTTATTATTTGTGAGGTTATGATGCAAGCTGAAATTATTAACGTGACATATAATCAAAAGCCTTGTTATGATATTATATTCAATGATACTTTTGATTTATTAGCTCAAAACATTTCAAAAATTTTCAAAGGAACAAGAATCTGCATAGTTACAGAAACAAATGTAGGACCATTATATGCAGAAAAGGTATTAGAGTCTATAAATTCTATTTGTAATAATATAAAAATATTTACTTTCAATGCCGGTGAAGACAACAAAAATCTTAATACGGTAAATGATATTTACCATTTTCTTATTACTAATAAATTTGACCGTAATGATATGCTTATTGCTCTTGGAGGTGGCGTCACAGGTGATATAACTGGTTTTTGTGCCGCAACTTATCTTAGAGGTATTGATTTTATTCAAATTCCAACTTCACTTCTTGCGCAGGTTGACAGCAGTATTGGCGGAAAAACAGGTGTTGATTTCGAATGTTATAAAAATATGGTTGGAGCTTTTAAACAGCCTAAAATGGTCTATATAAACGTCTCTACGCTAAAAACACTGCCCGAAAGGGAATATATTTCCGGCATGGGTGAAATAATTAAACATGGTATAATTAAAGACTCTCAATATTTTTGGTGGTTGCATAACAATTCAAAGCAAATACTTGAGAGAGAACCTGAAATTATTTTAAAAATGATTATAAGAAGCTGCATTATTAAAAAACTAGTTGTAGAAGATGATCCTGAAGAAAAGGGCGAGCGTGCATTATTAAACTTTGGGCATACGCTTGGACACGCAATTGAAAAAGAACTTAATTTCTCATTATTACACGGCGAATGTGTATCACTCGGAATCTGCTGTGCTTCATACATTTCCCAAATACGCGGTTTCATGGATGAAAATGATTTAGATGATATAATTGATACTTTGATGGATTTTTCGTTACCTTGTAAAATTACTGATATAAATAAAGATAACATAATTTCTTATACAAAAAACGATAAAAAGGCTATTGGTGATTCAATTAAATTTATTCTTTCTGATCATATAGGCCATGCTTTCATCTGCAAATCAGTTACTGACGACGAAATGTCAAAATCATTGGACTTTTTAATGGGACTGGAGCAATAATAATATGAATATGAAAAAAAAACGTATTTATAAATGTATATTTTGTATATCGTTGCTTATCCTTTTAGTTATGCTGGACCAAATAACCAAAAATATGGCAACATTATATTTAAAAGGAAAAGAGCCTTATGTTATAATAAAGAATGTATTAGAGTTTTATTTTTTAAATGGAGGTAATAAAGGCGCTGCCTGGGGAATCTTCTCCGGATGGACAATTTATTTTATTATAATAACTTTAATCGTATCTATAATAATACTGGTACTTATAATTCGCACAGATAAGTTAATATACAGTAATAAAATTTCCTCTGATACAAAGCGCAAATTCTCAATTCTGCAAATATTTTTTATTTCATTAATGGCAGGAGCATTAGGAAATCTTATAGACCGTATATTTTTAGGTGCGGTTGTAGATTTTATTTATTTTAAATTAATTAATTTTCCAATATTTAATGTCGCTGATATTTATGTCACATGCTCAGCATTTGCTATTATAACTATATGTATATTTTATTTAAAAGAGGATGAATTTGATCTAATTTTTTCTTTAAAAAAGAAAAAAATTAGTCATTCTCAGGATGAAAGAGAAGTAAAATGAGTATTATTTTAACTGTTGATGATGATTTTGATGGTTTGAGAATCGATAAATTTATAACAGACAGCATTGGAGATATTTCAAGAACAAGAGTTCAAAAACTGATTACTGACGGAAATGTTCTTGTTAATTCCAAGACTATAAAATCAAATTATAAAATTAATAGTAATGATTATATAGAAATAACTATTCCCAAACCATTGGAAACTAATATAAAGCCTGAAAATATTACTTTAGACATTTTATATGAAGATGATGATTTAATAGTAATCAATAAGCCTAAAAACATGGTCGTTCATCCAGCACCCGGCCATTATAGCGGTACAATAGTAAATGCACTAATGTATCATTGTGGCAATAACTTATCCGGTATCAACGGGATCTTGCGTCCTGGTATAGTACATCGTATTGACAAAGATACTACAGGAGTTATTATTGCATGTAAAAATGATTTTTCACATAATAATATTGCATTGCAATTAAAAAATCATACTATAAACCGTAAATACCTTGCAATTGTGTGTGGAGCAATAACTGATGATTCAGGACTAATTGATGCGCCTATAGGCAGGAACCCACATGACAGAAAAAAAATGGCCATAAATTATAAAAACGGCAAAAATGCTGTTACACATTATAAAGTCTTAAAAAGATTTGAAAAATATACTTTAATAGAATGCATACTTGAAACAGGCCGGACGCATCAGATAAGAGTTCATATGGCAAGTATTAATCATCCTTTATTAGGCGATGAAACTTATTGCAATATTAAAAATAACTTTTCTAATTTGCAAGGACAAGTTTTACACGCATACATATTAGGATTTGTACACCCAAGAACCGGTCAATACATGGAATTTGAAGCACCCATACCAGAATATATGGAAAAGCTCATACATACTCTGCGTTAAACTTGTCTTTTGCGAATAGTTCTGTTTGTTTTTTTATAATATCTGATTGCGAAAGGTACTCTCCTATGAAATACCAACAATTACTAAGTTACACAAGAAAAGCTGTTGAAGACTATAAAATGATAAATGAAGGCGATAAAATTGCCGTAGGAATATCCGGAGGAAAAGACAGTCTGACCCTTTTATATGCTTTAAGTGGTTTAAGACGATTTTATCCTAATCATTTTGATTTAGTTGCAATTACAGTTGATTTAGGATTTGATATACAAGATTTTAGTGCTATTGAAAGTTTTTGCAAAATGCTTAATGTTGAGTATCATATTGTAAAAACAGATATTGCAGATATTGTATTTAAGCAACGTAAAGAAGAAAATCCCTGCTCATTGTGTGCAAAAATGAGAAAGGGATCATTAAACGATATGGCTCTTAAACTTAACTGCAATAAAATTGCTTATGCGCATCATAAAGATGATATAATAGAAACAATGATATTATCTTTAATTTTTGAGGGACGCTTTCACTCCTTCTCTCCTGTTACGTTTCTAGACCGAACAAAGCTTACAGTTATACGGCCTTTAATGTATGTGGACGAATCTGAAGTTATAGGTTTTACCAACAAATACACTCTTCCTGTAGCAAAAAGTAAATGTCCTGTGGATGGACATACAAAACGTGAATATGCTAAAAACCTTTTAAAACAGCTTAATTACGAGAATCCAGGGTGTCGTGAAAGAATCTTTCATGCTATATTAACCGGAAATATTAAAGGATGGCCAACTTACTAAGAAAGGAAACTATATTATGGCAGAACATAGTTACCATGATCAGATAAATATAGATAATAACTTGAAATTAAGAGAAATCACTGCCCTTCTACCTAAATTCTGCGCAGAATTTTTTAGAGGTATTGAGCCAACAACATCCTCCAGAACACGAATTGCATATGCATACGATATGCATATTTTCTTTTCATATATTAAAGCCACAAATCCAATATATAAAAATATAAATTTACGTGATTTTAAGATTGATTTGCTGGACAAAATTACTGTAACAGATATTGAAGAATACCTTGAATACCTTAAAGTATATGAAATGGATGGTAAGGAACACATAAATAATGAACGTGGAATAATGCGTAAGCTTGCTTCCCTTCGTTCTTTCTATAATTATTTTTATCGTAGTGAAAAAATATCTACTAATCCTGCTTCTATTGTTAGAATGCCAAAACTACATGAAAAAGAAATAGTTCGTTTGGATGTTGATGAAGTAAGTATGTTACTTGATACTGTAGAAACCGGCAATAAACTGACAAAAGCTCAACAGCGTTATCATGAAAAAACAAAAATACGTGACCTTGCCCTCCTTACCCTGTTGCTAGGCACAGGTATCCGTGTTTCAGAATGTGTCGGTCTGGATATTAATGATATTGACTTCAAAAATACAGGTATAAAGATACGCCGAAAAGGCGGTTATGAAACTGTAGTTTACTTTGGCGATGAAGTTGAAACTGCATTGCTTGATTATTATGAGCAGCGAAAGAAAATTATACCTGTCGATGGTAATGAAAATGCATTTTTCTTGTCAATGCAAAATAAGCGTATCAGTGTTCGTGCTGTTGAAAATCTTGTAAAAAAGTATTCACGGCTCGTTACACAATTGAAAAATATCACTCCTCATAAGTTAAGAAGCACATACGGTACAAATCTATATCAGGAAACCTCTGATATTTATCTTGTTGCAGATGTCCTTGGTCATAAAGATGTTAATACAACAAAAAAGCACTATGCTGCCATTGCTGATGAGCACAGACGCAGTGCCCGCAATAAGGTGAAATTAAGGGAGTCATATGATTATAAAGAGATTACTTATGACGAAAGTAATAACTTTTCAGACAGCCCTAATTCCAATAACAAATAACAATATATTTACCTGCATGAATGGTTTCATCTGTAAGACCATTCATGCTTTTTATTTCTTCTATATATTCACTCCTGCTGCAATCTCCACCTGTCATATATTCATCAGCAATAGTCCATAAAGTATCTCCACTTTCTACTTTTATACTCTTGTAATATTTATTATTAACAGTTCCTCCCTTTGCAGGTATTACACTTAATGCAGTTATTGTAATAGCTGCTGCTACAAGTATAATCAGAAAAAATCCAGTAATTCTTCTCTGAAGTTGTTTCTTTCTCATATTTTTTCTTTCAATGTTTCTCATAACGCTTCTCCTTTCATATAGCAATATATATGTAAGTTTCCAAATATCTTTTTTGCGAACATTTGTTCGTTGTGTATAATATAACACCCGAACAAATGTTTGTCAATGTTTTTTTTGTATTTTTTTCGAACATTCGTTTGCATTTTGTTTTTTTATATGATATGATAGTTTTAATTAAAAAAACAAATATTCGGGAGGCCTATATGGGATACGGAAAAATCACGCCTAAACAACAGGAAATTTTAGAATATATAAAGCAGGAAATATTAAATAAAGGTTATCCTC
>JBJEMK010000006.1:0-22772 GCA_051879635.1 Eubacterium sp. | reverse complement strand
ATTATTGCCTGACTGAGAAGTTATATCGGCCCCCATCATTGCAAGTGGTGTCATAATTCTTTTCATAGGACGTTTTCTTATAGAAGAATCACCATCTACAATAGAAGAAAAATTTTGAGCTGAAAGAATTCCGGATATAAGTCTGGTTGTTGTGCCGGAATTGCCGGTATATAAAGTGTCTTTAGGTTTTTTTAATCCATGAAGTCCATTTCCATATATAGAAATAGTGCTATCTGAAATGTTTATGTCAATTCCCATCTTCTTAAAACATGATATAGTTGAAAGACAGTCAGCACCATTTAAAAAATTATGAATTTCAGTTGTTCCGTTTGCGAGAGAACCGAGCATAATTGCCCTATGAGATATTGACTTGTCACCGGGAACAATAATTTCTCCCTTTAGCCCTTTGGATTTTCTAAATATCATATTAGCTCCTTTTTCTTACTACATATCTGTATTTTTCGAGAAGAGTTACGCATTTATCAGCTGATTCTTCATCATAAAAAGCAATTTTCAAAACGCCTTCTTCAAATTCTCTGTTGTGAAGAATGCCAATGTTCTTTATGTTTATGGCGTTGCTTGCCAGAATAGATGCAATAATTGAAATGGCACCTGCTTCATCAATAATATCACAATATACGGCATAAGACTTTTTGATAGGTCCACTTGAAACATCTGAAAAGGAATTTCTATATTCACCACTTGAATCGAACATCTGGTAAATGGCATTTCCATTCTTAGTATCAATGTTGTGTTTTGCTTCATCAAGATAAGTGATATATTTAGATATCATATCTGAGATATTTTGAGAATTTGTAAGACATATTTCTTCCCACATGTCAGGTGAAGATGATGCTATACGTGTAATATCCTTAAATCCTCCGGCAGCTAATAGTTTCATTATTCCATCGGCATTATCAGAATCCTTTACCATATTAACAAGAGAAGATGCAATAAGGTGTGGAAGATGGCTGATTGCGGAAACAACCCTGTCATGCTCAGCATAATCTAATTTTAAGGGAATTGCACCAAGAGAAGCAGTCATTTCATATAAATCATTAAATTGTTCACTACTGGTTGAGGCAGTAGGTGTAAGTATATAATATGCATTTTCAATAAGCCTGTCAGTTGAATTTTCATAGCCTGTTTTTTCAGAACCTGCCATTGGGTGACCACCAATAAAATTATCTTCAAGACCTAATTCAATTATGGCTTTATGAATATTTGATTTTACACTTCCTACATCTGTTATAATGCATGAATCCTTAATTATATTCTTTAATGTTTCAAGATATTCAGTATTATGCTGAACAGGAGTACACAAAAAGATATAATCACATTCTGAAAATGTAGAATCTACGCATGCTGTCACAATATTGGCTGTGCCATCAGATAAAGCGGAAGTACGTGCATTTTCACTTCTATTATATGCAATAATTTTATGTTCCGGATAAACACGTCTGATTGTTTTGGCAATAGAGCCACCAATAAGTCCGAGTCCGATAAATCCAATTGTTTTTTTCATCACTTTTACCTCCGGATATTTCATACAAACTGAAATATAGAATAATAGAATAATCTTATTGAATAATATAATAATAAAAGTCAGGTGTCAAATAATAAAAAAGTATAATATGTGTAAATAAACTGTAAATAATAAAAAAATTTACTATTTTGCACAAAAAAATCCGAATATACTTGTTTTTATTGTGAAATTTTAGTAAAATAACATCATGGGCTGAAATAAACAGACTATAATAAATTGCATTGGAGGATTTGCGTAATGAAGGTTTATAAAACAGCTGACATTAGAAATGTTGTTTTTATGGGACATGGGGGTTCAGGAAAAACAACATTAGCTGAAGCTTTAGCTTTTGTGACGGGAGCAGTCAGCCGTCAGGGGAAGGTAACTGATGGAACTACTATAAGTGACTTTGACAAGGAAGAGATTAAAAGAAAGTTTTCTATCAGTTCAACAGTAATACCGATTGAATATAATGGATTAAAGATTAATATACTTGATGCACCCGGATATTTTGACTTTGTAGGACAGATGGAAGAAGCAATGAGTGTTGCTGATGCTGCGGTTATAGTTGTAAACGCAAAGTCAGGAATAGAAGTCGGAACAATGAAAGCATGGAATATATGTGAAAGAAGAAAGATTCCAAGATTGTTTTTTATAACAGGAATGGATGATCCTAATGCCAATTATCTCGATGTAGTGGAAGATTTAAAGAAACTATACGGAAAGAAAATAGCACCATTCCATCTGCCGATTAAAGAGAGTGACAAACTTGTTGGATTTGTCAATGTTGTCAAGATGGGCGGACGTAAGTTTATTGAAAATGGGAAATATGTGGAATGTGATATTCCTGATTCGGTAAAGGATGAACTGTTACCTGTAAGGGAAATGATAAATGAAGCTGTTGCAGAAACAGATGAAGAACTTATGAATAAATATTTTGAAGGTGAGGATTTTACTCAGGAAGAAATATCTCTTGCATTAAGAAAAAGTGTTATTGAATGTGATATAGTACCGGTGCAGATGGGAGCAGGGATTAATGCTCAGGGGGCTGAAACATTATTACAGGCTATAGATAAGTATTTTCCTTCACCTGAAAAGGCCGAAGTATTTAAAAAGGGAACAAACGTTAAGACAGGTGAAGAGGTTGAGGCTGATAAAGATATTACGAAACCGGTCTCTGCATACGTGTTTAAGACAATAATGGATCCATTTATAGGAAAGTTCTCCCTGGTAAAGGTGTGTACAGGTATATTACATTCAGATGATGTTGTATATAATGCAGAAAAGGATGTTGAAGAAAAACTTAGCAAGCTGTATATTATGACAGGTAAAAAGACAAGTGATATTTCAGAACTTTATGCAGGTGATATTGGAGCAATAGGTAAATTGACAAGCACACGTACAGGGGATACATTATCAACTAAAGCATGGCCTATAAAGTATCATCCTACAACAATGTCAAAACCTTATACATACAAAGCGTATAAAGCGGTTAATAAAGGAGAGGAAGATAAAATATCACAGGCATTAACAAAACTGTGTATTGAAGATCTGACCTTAAAAACAGTTAACGATGAAGAGAACAGACAGTCACTGTTATATGGTATAGGAGATCAGCAGTTAGATGTTGCTGTAAGTAAACTTCTTGATAAATACAAGGTTTCCATTGAATTATTTAAACCTAAATTCCCATTCCGTGAAACAATAAGAAAGAAAGTACAAAATGTACAGGGAAAGCATAAAAAGCAATCAGGAGGAGCAGGTCAGTTTGGAGAAATATATGTTGATTTTGAACCATCAGGTGATTTAGAGACACCATATGTTTTTGAAGAAAAAATTGTTGGTGGCTCAGTTCCAAAAAATTTCTTTCCTGCTGTTGAAAAAGGAATTGCTGAATCTGTGCTTAAAGGACCTGTTGCCGGATATCCGGTTGTTGGAGTTAAGATGACACTTATTGATGGCAAATATCATCCTGTAGATTCTAACGAAATGGCATTCAAGATGGCTTCAATTAAGGCATTTAAGGAAGCAATGCTTCAGGCATCACCGGTATTGCTTGAGCCTATAGCTTCTGTTAAGGTTTCAGTACCGGAGAAATTTACAGGAGATGTTATGGGAGATTTGAATAAGAGAAGAGGAAGGGTACTGGGAATGTCACCGGCTGATACAGGTATTACGCTAATTGAAGCAGATGTTCCAATGTCTGAATTATATGGATATTCAACTATACTTCGTTCTATTACCGGAGGTATGGGAGAGTTTGAATATGAATTCAGCAGATATGAGCAGGCTCCAAGTGATGTTCAGGCCAGAGAGATTGCCGAAAAACAAAAAACTGCAGAATAAAATAAATCAAATATATAAAATACAGGGTAAAAAAGCTCGAAAAATTTGGGAGTGTGCTATTGCTAGTGCACTCCTTTTGTTGTATAATAACTTAGTTACATATAAAAGTTCCTTATACTTGAGGTACATATGGGAAAGATATCCATTAATAAGAAAAAAATTAAAAATATAATGGTTCCGATAATACAGTTACTTATAATTGGAGGCCTTATTTTAGGAGTAGTTTATTATGCTCTAAGTAAACTCCCGGGTAATTCCGTGAGTATATCACATGGAAATGTTTCCGGTTTGCAACAACAGGATTCAGATAACGATAATTCAGATTCAGATACTCCAGAACAAAGTAATGAATACCTTATAGTAGTAAATGCATCTCAACAGGTAGTTATTATTTATCAGTATAGTAAAGATGGCAAAGACAAAAATGCAGTAAAGGTATTTAATTGTTCGACAGGTTCTAAGATAAAAAAGGGAACATATAAGATAAAGGATAAATATTCCTGGCTTTCTGCAAATGGTATATATTGGAATCAGTACAACAGCCGATACGATGAATCATGTTGGTTTCAATCCGTGAATTATTTTGCACCATATCATTCATATATAAGTACTGATTCATATAATGCTTTAGGCAGTAAACAGGAAAAAGGTGGATGTGTAAAACTCACGGTCGGAGATGCAAAATGGATTTTTGATAATTGCCCTGAAGGAACAAAAGTCAAGGTAATAAAGAATAAAAACAGTAAACTGCCTCTTGAACCTTCAAATCCTGGTACTATTCCGGGATATGCAGGATGGGATCCTTCAGATCCTGCAGAAGGAAATCCATGGAATTTCGCAGAGAATGCTAAAATTTCAGTTACATCTGAAAATGTATATGTTGAAAGAGGAGCAGGTATAAATTATCTGGCCAATGTTATTGCAAGAGATGAAGAGGGTAATGATATTACCAGAGACCTAAGCTATAAAAAGCTGGCAACTACCAATGAGTGTGGCGAATATAAGGTAAAATACACATATAAAGATTCTAATGGTCAAAAATATAAAGCTACTGTGACATATAGTATTCAGGATTCATTAGGTCCGTCTATATCATTGTCAGCTAATACTGATGATTATGAATATAAAGTTTCGACAAAGAAAGAAAAGAAAATAAATACTGAAGATGTTCAGGATGAAATAATAAATAAAGTTAAAAAGCTTGTCTCATCAATTGACGTTGATGAAGTAATGTCGGGAAGTAATATAGAAGTTATTTTGCCCGAAACGTTAAAAATTGGTAATAATATAGTTAAGGTTGCCGTTACTGATAATTATGGAAATGTTTCAAGAGCCCGGCTGACAATTGTAATTGTATACGAAAAGGAAGATAAGTCAGAAACAAATAAAACTGAGGAAGAAACTACAAAAAAATCTTCAAAAGAAACTACTACAAAGTCAACTGAAAATACTACAACTAAAAAGAATTCAAGTAAAAAAGAAGAAGACACAACAACAAAATCATCTGTTGAAACAACGACAAAGGCAGAAACTACTACCCAGGCAGAGACTACAGAACCTGAATCAGAATTAAATACAGAGCAGGATACTACAAATGATTCTGAACAATCTGCGGGAGATTAATAATAGTATATTACTTTTAGGAGGAATAGATTATGGCAAAACCTTATAATCATAAGGAAATTGAAAAAAAATGGAGAAAAATATGGGAAGAACATCCGGTCAATGTTAATGATGGCACTAAGCCAAAATATTATTGTCTTGATATGTTTCCATATCCTTCTGGCAGTGGACTTCATGTAGGACATTGGAGAGGGTATGTTATCAGTGATGTGTGGAGTCGTTATAAGATGCTTAAAGGATATTATATTATACATCCTATGGGCTGGGATGCTTTTGGACTTCCTGCTGAAAATTATGCAATAAAAATGGGAGTACATCCTGCTAAATCAACAGCAGAAAATATTGCAAATATTAAACGTCAGATTAATGAAATAGCTGCAGTTTATGATTGGGACAGAGAAGTAAACACTACCGATCCTGATTTTTATAAATGGACTCAGTGGATATTTGTAAAAATGTTCAAGGAAGGACTGGCATATGAGAAGGAAATGCCAATTAACTGGTGCCCTTCATGTAAGACAGGTCTTGCTAATGAAGAGGTTGTAAATGGATGCTGCGAGCGATGTGGAGCTCCTGTTACAAAGAAAAATCTTAAACAATGGATGCTTAAGATTACAAAGTATGCAGACAGACTACTTGCAGATTTGGATAAACTTGACTGGCCTGAAAAGGTTAAAAAGATGCAGTCTGACTGGATTGGTAAATCATATGGAGCAGAGGTTGATTTTAAAGTACAGGGAAGAGAAGATTATATTACAGTTTATACTACACGACCTGACACTCTTTACGGAGCAACATTTATGGTTCTTGCTCCCGAACATAAAATGGCAAAAGACCTTGCAACTGACGAAACAAGAGCCGATGTTGAGGATTATATTTTCAAGGCATCAATGAAGTCATCTGTTGACCGTCTTCAGGATAAGGAAAAAACAGGTGTATTTACCGGAAGCTATGCAATTAACCCACTCAATAATAAGCCTATACCAATATGGCTTTCTGATTACGTTCTGGCAGACTATGGTACAGGCGCAATTATGTGTGTTCCTGCACATGATGACAGAGACTTCGAGTTTGCTAAAAAGTTTGATATTCCTATTATTCAGGTAATATCAAAGGATGGTAAAGCAACAGAGAATATGACTGAGGCATATACCGAAGCAAGTGGTATAATGATTAATTCAGATGAGTGGAATGGTATGGAATCATCTGTTCTCAAAAAGGAAGCACCGGCAATTATTGAAGAAAAAGGTTTTGGACGCAAAACTGTAAATTATAAACTGCGTGACTGGGTATTTTCAAGACAACGTTACTGGGGCGAACCAATACCAATTGTTCATTGTGAACATTGTGGAGCTGTGCCTGTTCCTGAGGATGAATTACCATTGCTTTTACCTGAAGTTGAATCCTATCAGCCTACAGGTACAGGTGAATCACCACTGGCAGATATAGATGAATGGGTTAACACAACATGCCCTGTATGTGGAGCACCTGCTAAGCGTGAGACAAATACTATGCCACAATGGGCGGGATCATCATGGTATTTCCTGCGCTATGTTGATAATAAAAATGATAAGGAACTGGTATCAAAGCAGAAGGCACATGATAATCTTCCTGTTGATATGTATATAGGTGGCGTAGAACATGCAGTATTACATCTTTTATATTCGAGATTTTATACAAAGTTCTTATATGATATAGGTGTTGTTGATTTTGATGAACCATTTAAGAAATTATTTAATCAGGGTATGATAACCGGAAAAAATGGAATAAAAATGAGCAAATCAAAAGGCAATGTAGTTTCACCTGATGATTTGGTACGTGATTATGGATGTGATTCATTAAGAATTTATGAATTATTTGTGGGTCCTCCTGAACTTGATTCTGAATGGGATGAAAGAGGAATTGAAGGCGTCTACAGATTTATTAACCGCTTCTGGACAATGGTTAATGACAGTATTAGTGCAGATGTTAAACCTACGAAGGAAATGCTTAAGGTTCGCAATAAAATGGTTTATGACATAACACAGCGTCTGGAAAGCTTCAGCCTGAATACTGTTATAAGCGGCTTTATGGAGTATAACAATAAAATGGTTGATATTACTAAGCGTGAAGGCGGCATGGATAAAGAAACTCTTGAAACAGCAGTCACACTTTTGGCACCATTTGCTCCACATATATGTGAAGAACTGTGGGAAAGACTTGGACACAAAGACAGTATATTTGCTAATAATAAATGGCCTGAATGTGATGAAGAGCATATGAAGGACGACCAAATACAAATAGCTGTTCAAATTAATGGCAAGACAAAGAAAGTTATTGAAGTTTCTGCAGATATAAGTAAAGATGATGCTATTGAAGAGGGGAAAGCTGCATTAGGCAATAAATTATCAGGTACTATAGTAAAAGAAATTTATGTGCCGGGACGAATTATAAATATAGTAGTAAAATAATAAATATCCCTCCAAAGTATATTTGGCTATCACAATTATGTTTTGGAGGGATTAATATTATTATTTCTTTTTCAGCGCAATCATTTTTGAAAGTTTTCGTACAGTTTCTATGCGTTTGATTTCATCATCTGTCATACGTGCTTTGAGCACGTCCAATATAACTTCAGTTTCATTATCAGTAAAGTTAATTCCACGTGAACTTGCATTAGAAGATGCCTGAATAAAAAAAGGGATAAGTTCTTTAGTACTTCGAGACCTTGATTCTTCTACAATTTGTGTAAGTACTTCCAATTTTTCACTGGAAATGCCGGAAAGTCTTTCATCATTCATCCAAGAATTCTTTTCTTTATTTTCCATAATACCTCCATGCTTTAAATTTCTTCGGAACCATTGTTCATAAACATATTCATCATGCTTTCCATCATCTCGGGAGATGAATCGGGTGAATTCATAAGTTCAAGCATCATTAGAATCATTTCTATATTTTCTGCCTGTGCATCTGATCCATAATCTTTAATAATAGAAAGTAATTCAGGAAGATTAAATTCTTTTTTTGCAGCAGCATGCAAAGGTTTTCTGGTAAAACGTAAGGTTTTGTCCAATTCAGAAATCTTTGCATATATTGATAATGGCGAACTTATATTTGGTGGAAGATAAGGTATAAGAGCCTTCATAATCCACATATTTTTATCAGTTACCATTTCATCAAATTTTGTTGCCTTTAAATATGTATTTTCCATAGTTACCTTCCTTATTGCAAACTACATATATTATCCATGGTTATACTTATGATGCGGGCTACGGGCGTAGCCCGTAGCCGCATTCATAAAATTGTGACAGACACAACAGCAATGTTAACGTATTGCTATAGGTCATTTGGCATTTGGCTTTGGAATTTAAGCAATCCAGATCAAACTCGTAAATGCTGTTATCAATTAGCAGCCGCAACCTAAGAAGCCACTGTTACCGTTGCCACAGCAGCAGAGTATGAGTAAAATGAAGATTATGCATGAGCAGTCGTTTCCATTTCCATTAAATCCACATCCGTTATTATTGCCACAGCAGAATAACAGTATAAGGATTAAAAATATAATATTACATCCTCCGCTTTCACATCCACAGCCGCATTGAGTTGCTGTTAAATCACTCATTACATTTCCCCCAAAATTTGTTATTACACTAAATAATATGATGGTAAATGCAAATTGTTTACAACAATTTGCAGAACAGCATATAAAACTATGAATAAAATATAGTATGCATATGATTTGGTGGATTAAAAATGAACAGAATAAATAAAATGTATGATATGGGAAGAATACACGCGGAAGGATATATGGGAAGAGGTGTTGGAGTGGCAGTTCTGGATACAGGAATTTTTACGCATCCTGATTTTGATAATAGAATAATTTTATTTAAAGATTTTGTTAATAAAAGACAAAAGGTATATGATGATAATGGTCATGGTACGCATATAAGTGGAATAATTGCAGGCAATGGGAGAAGCCAGAATGGAAGATATATGGGTATTGCTCCGGGATGTAATATAATATCCATAAAAGTATTGGATGAAAATGGTGCAGGTGAGTCTGAAATTTTGATAAAGGCAATAGACTGGGTAATAAGAAATCGGATTATTTATAATATAAGAGTTATGAATATATCAATAGGTGCAGTAGCAGATGACAAATATGAAGAATCTGCACTGGTACAGGCAGTAAACAGGGCATGGGATGCCGGAATAGTAGTCGTAGTAGCTGCAGGTAATAACGGACCGGCATATAGTTCTATTACGACTCCGGGCATAAGTAGAAAAGTAATAACTGTCGGAGCCAGTGATGATATAAAGACGGTGTCAATAAATGGAAAAAACAGCAGCGAATATTCAGGAAGGGGTCCTACAAAGGAATGTATAAAAAAACCTGATGTAGTAGCACCGGCCAGTGAAGTTGTAAGCTGTATTCCATATGAATCCGGAAATAGGTTTATAAAAAGAATGTATGGGAGTAAGAGTGGGACATCAATTTCTACTCCAATTGTAAGTGGAGCCATAGCACTATTAATTGGAATTAATCCCCTTATTACAAATAAAAGTGTAAAAATATGTATACGAGACACATCGATTGATATTGGCATGCCACATTCAAAGCAGGGATGGGGACTGCTGGATATCAGACAGCTGTTAGAGTATGGTAAGAATTTTCCTGCCGGCACAAGTAATATTTCCTGAATTGTTTACAAAATATTGCTTTTAAAGTATAATGAAGGCAGATATTTAAGGAGGAAAATTTAGTGGAAAAAGTAAAGATGACAACTCCATTAGTTGAAATGGATGGAGACGAAATGACAAGAGTACTTTGGAAGATGATAAAAGATGAATTGATTCTTCCATATGTTGATTTAAAGACGGAATATTATGATTTAGGTTTAGAACATCGTAATGAGACAAATGATCAGGTTACATTTGATTCATCATATGCAACAAAAAAATATGGAGTAGCTGTTAAGTGTGCAACGATTACTCCGAATGCTGCACGAATGGATGAATACAATCTTAAGGAAATGTGGAAGAGTCCGAATGGAACAATAAGAGCAATTCTTGATGGAACAGTCTTTCGTGCACCAATTCTGGTAAAAGGAATTAATCCATATGTTTCCAACTGGAAAAAGCCTATAACTATTGCCAGACATGCATATGGTGATGTATATAAAGCGACAGAAATGAAAATTCCGGGCCCGGGGAAGGCAGAAATAGTTTTTACTGATGAGAATGGAGTAGAAACGAGAGAATTGATTCATGAGTTTGATGGTCCGGGCATTGTTCAGGGACAGCATAATATAAATAAATCCATAGAGAGTTTTGCAAGAAGCTGCTTTAATTATGCTATTGATACAAAGCAGACTTTGTGGTTTGCCACAAAGGATACTATTTCTAAAAAATATGACCATACATTTAAGGATATATTTGCTGAGATATTTGATAATGAATATAAAGAAAAATTTGATGAACTTGGCATAGAATATTTTTATACATTGATCGATGATGCGGTTGCCAGAGTTATTCGTTCAGAAGGTGGCTATATATGGGCATGTAAGAATTATGATGGAGATGTCATGAGTGATATGGTGGCAACGGCATTTGGATCATTATCAATGATGACATCAGTATTAGTATCACCTGAAGGAAATTATGAATATGAGGCAGCGCATGGTACAGTACAGCGACATTATTATAAGCACCTTAAGGGGGAAAGAACTTCAACTAATCCTATAGCAACGATATTTGCATGGACTGGCGCATTTAGGAAAAGAGGAGAACTTGATAATAATGAGGCGTTGTGTCAGTTTGCTGATAAGCTTGAAAAAGCATGTATAAAAACAATTGAATCCGGTAAGATGACAGGAGACCTTGCTCTTATTTCAACTATTGAGAACAAACAATCTTTATCAACTGAAGAATTCATTTATGCAATCAAAGAGACATTAGATACTTTAATCTAATAAATTTTATTACACGGGGGTGATTGTGTTATGAAAAAGGTACTGGTAGTTTTAAAAGGCATTATAGCTGCATCTGTTGTATGTTTTATGGTTGTAACATTAGCATTTACAGTAAAAATATACAGCAAAGTTGAAAGCCTTGAGGAGAAGATTTCAAAGGAAGCAGAAGGGCTTAGTGAAGATGGCAATGTATTAATTGGTGGTCAGTATGAGATTATTGATACTTCCCAAATTTCGGATGCATATATCAATAACGATTCATCAGGACTTAATGCACAAGACAAAGAAACGTTACAGATGGCCTCAGATATTTTGGATGAAATTATTACAGATGATATGACATTATATGATAAGGAACTGGCAGTACATGATTGGATGGCAGAGAATATTAAGTTTGAAGATGGTTCTATGTCAGCATTTCCTGAAGCATCAAAATATTGCGACAGGCCATATGGCGCTTTGAAATTCGGCTATGGAATGTGTGTTGGATATGCAACAACATTCAAATTATTTATGAATATGCTTGGAGTAGAAGATTTAAATATAGTTTATGATACTGATAAGTCACATTCATGGGATCAGATAAAGCTGGATGATGATGAATGGTATTATGTAGATGTAACATTTGACTCTAAGTCATCTAATGGATTTGTCGGACATCAGAATTTTAATGTTAATGATGAAACATTAAGCAATGATCATAGCTGGGAAAGAGCAGCATGGCCATCATCAAATGGCGTTCAGTATAATTATGCTGTTGTTAATTGTACAGAATCTGCTTCAATATATGATTTGCCTAAAACATTATATGATATGATACAGGATGGAAAGTCAAGTCAGATTTATGTAAAGGTTCCAGATGCTAATGAATCAGATATTTCATTACTTACGGAATCCATTTCTTATAGACTTATGGATGCATATTTATCAAGCTCGTGTATTGAGACTGATGATGAACAGATATTTACTCTGACTTATACAGTATTTTCAGATTATGATAATGACGATGTTAATTCAGTTGAAACAACAGTGGACGAGGATAAACTTGAAAAGATAATTACTAAATTGTTCGGTGAAGTAATAGATTATGATTACAGTAATTATACAAGTTATAAAGAAGTTGATGGCACAGACTATATAGAATACGAAACAACTGCAGATGGTGCTGTTGGATAATTAAGAGGAATAAATATGATTAAAAGGAAAGCATATTTTGCTATAGGTTTGCTGTGTTTTTGCTTTTTATTGTCTGCCTGCACCAGTAATAATTCTAATCTATCAGACGGGAATATAATAAGTACCGCAGTTATTTTAAATGATATGTTGGATAATTGTGGAGAACTTAATGTAATGAACAATCTTGATTACAATAGTGAAAATGCAGAAGAAAAGTTTGAATATTTATATAATGTTGATTATTCAATAATTTCAGATTTTTCATTTACATATTCAGATGCGGGATTATCTGATGAGATTACCGTTGTAAGAATTAATTCAAGTGACAACCTGACTGATATTAAACAGGCAATGTATGAACGCATCGAAGCAAGAAAACTTGTTTTTGACGGGTACAAGCCAAAAGAGTATGATAAGGTAGAGAATGCTATAGTTGTTGATGAAGGATTATATGTAGCATTGATAATTTCTCCTGATGCAAAGTCAGCTAAGAAAGAATTTTTAGCAGCAATTAAAAATAATTAGATAAAAATAGGACTGCATATTATATATAATAATTTAGCAGCCCTATTTTTATATTATAATAAATTTATGAATGAAAAATGTCGTTTGTGACGTTATACGCGTCGTTTGTGCCATATTTTGTAAAAAGTATTGAAATTTTCATGTAAAAGATTTATGTTGTGAATGTAAAAAGGAAGCAAAAAATGCTGTAAAATTTACAGCGAAAATATAAAAGAGTATAAATAATAAGAGTATAAATATAAGGGTGTAAATAATAAGGGCAGGAGAAGAATCAAATAATTCTTTCTCCTGCCCGATTTTGTATTCATTATATTACCTTTCGATAATAGTTCCGACTTTCTGGTTCATTCCCTCTCTTGCTTTATCAAGATTTGTAATAATAGCAACACGATCAGTACCTGCTTCAACAAAATTAAGACAGGCTTCAACTTTAGGAAGAGAAGTTGTTTCTTTAAATTTTCCATCATTAATTAACTTTTCAACCTCTTTTGAAGTAAGTCTGCCAAGCTTTTCTTCTTTGTCAGTACCTTTGTTTATTACCATATTGTCTTTGCTTGTAAGAATTAACAGAGTGGATGCATCAAGCATATCTGCTAATTTTGCAGCAGTATAATCTTTTTCTATTACGGCACTGGCACCTTTAAGGTTTGCACGCTGTTCAATTACAGGAATGCCACCGCCACCGGCTGCAATAACTACTTGTTTGGCATCAACAAGTGCCTTAATCGCATCAATTTCATAAATATCTATTGGCTTTGGAGCTGCAATTATTCGTCTGTATCCTTCACCAGCATCTGATTCTTCATAAATAACATAATTGCCTTTGCTTTTTTCAGCTTCAGCCTCTTCCTTTGTCATAAGGCGTCCAATCATCTTGGTTGGATTATTAAAGGCACGGTCAAAAGGGTCAACCCTTACCTGTGTGATAATGGTGCTGACAGGTTTATAAATTCCACGTTGAAGCAACTCGGTACGTATGGCATTTTGTAAATCAAAACCAATATACCCCTGACTCATTGCACCACATAGTGAAAGTGGAGCAGGAGTTCTCTCCGGATGCTGCCTGGAAAATTCTGTCATAGCAGTCTGAATCATACCAACCTGTGGACCGTTACTATGAGTGATAATAACTTCATATTTTGATTCGACCAGGTCTGCAACCGCTTTAGCTGCATTTTTTACGCGTTCCTGCTGCTTTGGAAAAGAATCACTAAAAGCATTTCTTCCAAAGGCGACAACTACTATATTATTTTTCATATATTTGTCCTCGCTTATAGTAAAAATAGATAGTTTTATTATAGAGTATAATTGCCCAAATATCAAACTAATTCTTCACTTGTTTTTTCCCATTCTGAGTATAAGTTATCCAGCTTTAATTTGATATTATCTTTTTCACGGCATATTTCGGCAAGCTTGCCGGCGTTTGTAGCAATCTGTGGATTATTTAACTCTTCATCAAGCTGAATTATAGCTGCTTCATTATCGGATATAAGTTGTTCTAATTCTGATATTTTATTTTCAAGCTTCCTTATCCGAGCTTTTTCTTCTTTCATAGATTTCCAGTCATCTCTGGCGGTGCCTGAAGAAGTTTCATTATTTATACATGATGAGTTTTCCGGTGCGAATATATTGGATAGTTCGCTACATTTTTCTAAATAATAATCATAATTACCAAGATAGTTTATTATCTTGTGATTTTTCAATTCAATTATCCGTGTTGCAACTTTATTAATAAAATATCTGTCATGTGATACAAAAAGTACAGTTCCAGTATAGTCAGATAATGCATTTTCAAGTATCTGCTTGGAAAGTATATCAAGATGGTTAGTGGGTTCATCAAGTATAATAAAATTTGCTTTGGAAAGCATTAGTTTTGCAAGTGAGGCACGGCCTTTTTCTCCACCTGAAAGACTAGAAATAAGCTTGAAAACATCATCTTGGGTAAACATAAAAGCGGCCAGAGTATTACGTATTTGTGTATTTGTAAGAGAAGGATATGCATCTGAAATTTCGTCAAATAGTGTTTTGTCATCATCCAGTGTATGCTGTTCCTGGTCATAATATCCAATATTTACATTAGTACCAAGCTTAATAGTGCCTTTGTCAGGGTTTATAATATTGTTAATAATTTTTAGAATGGTTGTTTTGCCTGTGCCATTATTGCCAATAATGGCAACCTTTTCACCACGTCTAATATCAAAACAGATATCTTGAAATAAGAATTGTCCGTTAAATTGCTTTGATAAATCAGAAATATTTAAAACATCATTACCACTTGCTAAACGAGGCTCAAGAGTTATGTGCATTGTACTGTTTATAGTCTCGGGATTTTCTATTAAATCCATTGACTTAAGAGATTTTTCACGGCTTTCGGCACGCTTATAGAATTTTTCCTGTTTATATGAGCGAAGAGTAGAAATAACTTCTTCCTGATGTTTAATTTCTTTTTGCTGCTTTATATATGCATTAATTTTTGATTGTAATAATTCGTTTTTCTTTTTTGAAAAATCAGTATAATTACCAAAAAAAACTGTGGAATGACAATTTTCAATTTCAATTACCTTAGAAACAATTTTATCCAAGAAATATCTGTCATGTGACACAACTATTACTGCGCCTTTATAATTAAGAAGATAATTTTCAAGCCACAGAATAGACTTCATATCCAAGTGATTAGTAGGCTCATCAAGAAGTATTATATCTGCGTTGGTTAATAATAGTTTTGCCAGGGCTACCCGCGTTTTCTGACCACCGGAGAGAGAACTTACTTCTTTGTTAAAGTCGTTTTCATCAAAACCAAGCCCCTTTAAAACACCACAGACTTCGCTCTTATATGCATATCCGTTCTTTAATTCAAAATCATGAGAAAGGCGTGTATATGATTCCAGTAGAGAATTTAAATCATTTCCGGAAAGAGTTTTCATAGATTTTTCCATATTGCGAATACGGGTTTCCATATCAAGCAAATGCCGTTTTACAGAAAGAACTTCATCATAAATAGTATTTTTGCTGTTTATATTCTGATACTGTGCAAGATAGCCAATAGTCTTGTCTTTTGCAATAGAAATTGTTCCGTCATCGGCAGATATTTCATTAATGATAATTTTTAACAGTGTGGATTTACCTGCACCATTAGCTCCTATTATTGCAGCTTTTTCACCTGCTTCTATGTGAAAGGAACAGTCCTCGAGCACTTTGCCGGTCACAAATTCTTTCGAAATATGGTTACATGAAAGTATCATATAATAATGCCTCCCTGAAAAGATTGTCATTTTATGATAATATCATAAATTGTAAATTTTTTAAATATAACACAATATATGTTCCTGTATAATGTTTCATAGTTATTCTGTAGTTAAATTTGACAATGTTTATATAGTTATATATAATAAATATAATTATGGGCATATGTGTCAAAACATATTTTTTGACTAATAATGTCAACTAAATTACCATTATGCAGGAGAAGATAAATGAAAGATATTTCACAGGCAGTTATTACGAGATTGCCAAGATATTATAGATATCTGGATGAATTGCTGGAGGAAGGTGTTGAGCGTATTTCATCAGGAGAATTAAGTGAAATAATGAATGTAACTGCATCTCAGATACGTCAGGATTTAAATAATTTTGGAGGATTTGGGCAACAGGGCTACGGATATAATGTTTCTTCTTTAAAAGAGGAGATAGGTAAAATATTAGGAATGAATCACGTACATACAATGGTGGTAGTTGGAGCCGGAAATTTAGGACAAGCTTTGGCAAACTATGCAAATTTCGAAAAACGTGGTTTTCATGTAATAGGATTATTTGATAAAAATCCTGATATTATCGGTAAAGAAGTAAGAGGAATAAAAATTAAAAATATAGAAGAGTTATATAATTTTGTGACATCAGAACATGTTGATATTGCGGCACTTACATTGCCAAAAACTCAGGCAACAGGAATTGCAGACAAGTTGGTTGAGTGTGGAATAAAAGCATTCTGGAATTTTGCACACACAGATTTGGATGTGCCATCAGATATTGTTGTAGAAAATGTTCATTTATCAGAAAGTCTGATGAAGCTTTCTTACAGATTATCAGAAATGGAAAAGAAATAATGATTATTGGTATCGGTAATGACATGATTGAGATAGAAAGAGTAAAAAAAGCCTGTGAAAAAGAGGCTTTTTTATCACGTTATTATACAACTGCGGAAATTGAATTATGCAGGCAATCACCAAGACGAGCAGCGGGAAATTTTGCGGTAAAGGAAGCAGTTTCAAAATGTTTTGGAACAGGATTCAGAGGTTTTGCTATGAGAGAAATAGAGGTTTTGCGTGATGAACTAGGAGCACCATATGTTAATTTATATGGCAATGCAAAAAATAAGGCAACTGAAATGAATATAGCAAAAATATATGTATCAATTACCAATACTGATGAATATGCAGTTGCAATGGCAGTTGCAGAAGGAGATATTAATGCATAGAATTATCTCAGGGGAAGACATGAAAAAAGTAGACCAGTATACTATTCAGGAGGTAGGTATACCATCTTTAGTATTGATGGAAAGAGCAGCCCTTAGTGTGGCTGAGGTTATTAAAGATAATGTAAATACTGATGACAGAATAGTTGTGGTATGTGGGTGTGGAAATAATGGTGCTGACGGTATGGCTATTGCCAGAATACTTAATTTGTGGGGATATGATGTTATAGTGAATATAGTTGGTTCCTTAGAGAATGCAACTAGTGAATTCCTTACACAGAAAAATATTAATGAAAAACTGGATATAGAGAATATAAAAAATGTTGATTATAAAAAATATGATATAATAATAGATGCTGTTTTTGGCGTGGGTCTTTCTAGAAATATCGGAGACAGGTATAAAGAAATAATTGAGAATATTAATTCAGCACATAAAAAAGTGTTTGCAGTAGATATTCCTTCAGGTATTGATGCTAATACAGGACACATAATGGGGTGCAGCATAAAAGCTGATTATACAGTTACTTTTGGTTGCCTGAAAACAGGGATTGTATTATATCCCGGAGCAGAGATGAGTGGAAAAGTTATTGTTTCAGATATAGGATTTCCGTCATCGGCTTATGAAAAATCGCGCATTTCATCCAATATTTTTACTTATGGCAATGAAGATTTATGTATGATTCCCATGAGACCTGATTATAGTAACAAAGGTACATTTGGAAAATTGTTAATTGTTGCGGGCTCCAAAGATATGTCAGGCGCTGCATATATGAGCGCAAAGGCAGCTTTTAGGACGGGCGTTGGAATAGTAAAGATATTTACTGTTTTAGAAAATAAGGACATATTAGCCAGAATGCTTCCGGAAGCTATAATTTCTGTGTATGATTCTGACAATCCGGATATAAATCTTTTTGCAGAGGAAGTAAATTGGGCAGACTCGATAGTTATAGGTCCCGGACTGGGCAGACCGAGCGGAGCAGAATTGCTGGTTGGAACTGCTCTTATGTCAGGAAAGAAAATTGTGATAGACGCAGATGCATTAAATATTATTTCAGATAATGAAAAACTTACCAATGAGTATCATGACAGATGTATTATTACTCCACACATTGGAGAAATGTCACGTCTTACCAATATGGAAATAAGCAACATAAAAAATCAAATAATAAAAACAGCAGTAGATTATTCTAATAAATATGGAATTACCTGTGCATTAAAGGATGCAAGAACAGTAGTTACATACGGAGAAAGAATTTTTATTAATGTAACAGGTAATAATGGAATGGCGACTGCAGGGTCAGGAGATGTACTTTCGGGAATTATAGGAGGTATGCTCGCAAAAGGATTATCGAGTTTTGATGCAGCTTCACTTGGAGTATTTGTACATGGATTATCCGGAGATGGAGCGGCAAGACGCATAGGAAAAAATGCTTTAATGGCGACAGACATTATAGATGAAATAGCGGAAATTATTTAATGGAGACAATTAACAAAATGAAAGATTTAGTTGATTATTACAGGGTTAGAGCAGATATTGATCTTGATGCGATATATAATAATATGCAGGCTTTGGGTGCTAACACCAGAGAAGGTACACAGTTAGTAGCGGTAATTAAAACTGACGGATATGGTCATGGTGCAGTTCCAATAGCCAAGACAATAGATAATCTGGTATATGCATATGCGGTTGCAACAGTTGATGAAGCATTAAATTTAAGGAAACACGGCATAACAAAACCGATATATATATTAGGTTTTGTGCATCCATATAAATTTGAAGAAGTAATTAGAAATGACATACGTCCACCTGTATTTGATATTGAAACAGCGCAAAAGTTATCTGATGTCGCAGTGAAAATGGGAACCAAAGCACATGTCAATATTAAACTTGACACAGGTATGAGCAGAATAGGGTTTCTTGCAACAGATGATTCTGTAGATGCAGTGGAAAGCATAAGTAAGATGCCGGGGATTGATATAGGTGGAATATTTACGCATTTTTCTGCTTCTGATTCAAAGGACAAAACATCAGCGAACAGACAACTTGATATATTTAAAGAATTTATTTCAAAGCTGGAATCAAGAGGAATAAATATTTCGGTTAAGCATTGCTCTAACAGTGCAGGGATAATTGATATGCATGAAGCAAATTTTAATCAGGTAAGGGCAGGAATTGCAATTTATGGAATGTATCCGTCTGATGAAGTTGATAAGAGTGCAGTAAAACTTGAGCCGGCTTTGAGCCTTAAGAGCCATGTGGTATATATAAAAGAGGTAGAGGCAGGTGTTGGTGTAAGTTATGGTTCAACATTTGTCACAGATAAAAAAACTAAGATAGCCACGATTCCGGTTGGTTATGGGGATGGATATCCACGAAACCTTTCCAACAAAGGATATGTTCTGATAAAAGGTAATAAGTGCAGAATTCTTGGACGGGTATGTATGGATCAGTTTATGGTTGATGTTACCGGTATAAATGTAAATGAAGGCGATGAGGTTACTCTGATTGGAAATGATAAAGATTTATGTATAAGCGTTGAAGAATTAGCAGAGATGGCAGGTACATTCAATTATGAATTTGTATGCGATTTAGGTAAGAGAATACCAAGAGTTTATTTCAGACATGGAAAAATTGTTTGCACAAAAGATTATTTTATTGATAATTATGATGTCGAAGATTGTAAATAAATTATAATATTCGAACTGAATACACATTTTTACAAAGGCAATAATATAAATGTGTTAACACAATATTTTTGCTGGAGTGTAAAATAGTGATAATCAGACGTGGAGATATATATTATGCAGACCTGCGGCCTGTAATAGGTTCCGAGCAGGGTGGTATAAGACCTGTTTTAATAATACAGAATGATATGGGAAACAGGCATAGTCCAACAGTTATATGTGCAGCTATTACATCAAAGATGAATAAAGCAAAGCTTCCTACGCATGTGGAACTTGATAGCAGCAGATATGATATAGTTAAAGATTCAGTTATACTTTTGGAACAGTTAAGGACAATTGATAAAGTCAGATTAAAGGATAAAGTATGTCATCTTGATGATGATATTTTGAAAAAGGTAAATACTGCGCTTTTGATAAGTCTGGAACTTACTACATAAGTTGACGATAATGAAATTAAATGATATATTTTCATTTGTATATAAAAAATAAAGGAGTAATATTAATGAACCCAGGGCCCGGTTTGGTCGGATTATTTAAAAAATTAACTTCTAAGAATACCACAGATAATGTAACAGAAGAAGAAATAATGTCAATGGTTAATGAAGGTCATGAGCAGGGTGTGCTAATGGCATCAGAAGCAGAGATGATAACAAACATTTTTGAATTTGGCGACAAAGAAGCCAAAGACATAATGATGCACAGAAAGAACATTGTAGCAGTTAATGCTCAATGGACACTTGAAGAAACCGTAAGATTCATGATAGAGGAAAATCATTCCAGATTTCCTGTATATGAAGGTGACCTTGATAATATTATAGGTATTTTAAATTTTAAAGATGTTATGATTATAAGAGAAGGTCATGCATATGACCAGTCTTTAATAAAGGATATTCCTGATTTGCTCAGACAGGCATATTTTATACCTGAAACAAGAAATATTAGTGATTTATTTAAGGAAATGCAGTCCCAGAAGATACATATGGAAATAGTTATTGATGAATATGGTCAGACATCAGGACTTATTGCAATGGAAGATATTCTTGAGGAAATTGTTGGAAACATACTTGATGAATATGATGAAGAAGAAGATAGCATTGTTAAGGTAGCAGACAATGTTTATAATGTTACCGGTATGACACCATTAGAAGAACTAGAAGATAAATTATCAATGCATTTTGAGGTTGAAGATGACTATGATACATTAAACGGCTACCTGATTTCAAAGCTTGATAAGATTCCTCAGGATAATGAAGTGTATGAGATTGATTCAGACGGATATCATTTTAAAGTTCTTTCTGTGGAGGACAAGATGATAGCGCTCGTACAGGTGACAATACTATCATAGAAGAATAATAAATAATACCGAAAGGAAGTTTTAATTAATGTCAGGACATTCGAAATTTGCGAACATTAAACACAAAAAGGAAAAAAATGATGCAGCAAGAGGTAAGATTTTTACGATTTTAGGAAAGGAACTGGCGGTTGCAGTAAAAGATGGTGGTCCCGATCCTGCAAATAACAGTAAACTTAGAGATGTTATTGCCAAGGCAAAGGCAAATAATATGCCTAATGATACAATAGACCGTGCAATCAAGAAAGCTTCAGGAGAAGGTAATGCTGTAAACTACGAAGTAGTCACATATGAAGGCTATGGACCAAACGGAACAGCTATTATTGTTGATGCTCTTACGGATAATAAAAACAGGACAGCAGCCAATGTAAGAAATGCCTTTACAAAAGGTGGCGGAAATGTAGGTACTCAGGGCTGTGTGTCCTATATGTTTGATAAAAAGGGTCAGATTATTATTGATAAAGAAGAATGTGATATGGATTCTGATGAACTTATGATGCTGGCACTTGATGCGGGAGCAGAAGATTTTGCTGACGAGGAAGACAGCTATGAGATTATAACAGACCCAAATGAGTTTTCAATGGTCAGGGAAGCACTTGAAAATGAAAATATCGCTATGGTAAGTGCAGAAGTAACAATGATTCCACAGACATATGTTGAGTTATCTTCGGAAGAAGATATAAAGAAGATTAATAAGATTTTAGATTTATTAGATGAAGATGATGACGTACAAATGGTATATCACAACTGGGATGAATAATTAGTACCAGAGATTGGGACGAGGTATGAATACAGTACTTATTGATTTAGATGGCACATTACTGCCGATGGATCACAGAGCGTTTGGGGATACATATTTTAAGGCACTTCAGAGCAGGATGGCACCTCTTGGTTATGATACATCTAAAATTATTAATGCTTATTGGCAGGCAACGAAAGCAATGATAATAAATGATGGCTATAAAACTAATGAAGAGTGCTTCTGGCAGACATTTGAACAACATCTGGCTCCAAATGGGAAAAAAATTGATAAAGCAGCAAGCAGATTATTAAAGAGAGAATTTGACCGTTTTTATAAAAGAGATTTTCCGGTTGCCAGATTTAATACAGACCCGACAC
>JBJEMK010000005.1:0-5940 GCA_051879635.1 Eubacterium sp. | reverse complement strand
TATGATATAAAACGCTCCGCTAAGGATGCGCAGCTCGCGGAGAGGAAGTTATGCTGACGCAACCACTCGCGCGCGAAGTGTCGCAAGCGACACTTTGTTCTTGAAAAAGTATGAATGATGGTGTAAAATATTAACGTGTTGTTTAAAATATGGAAATTGGTATTAGGAGGTTTTATTAATGGAAGAATATAGGGTTAAAATTGATACTGAAACCGATGGTTATAATTTGGCAAGGGTTTCAATAATTATAGCAACAATAGCTGCTTTTTTTGACCTGAGCCTGGGTTCTAAAGGCGTTCAGTTCAAATTTACATTAATAAATACAATAAAAGCAATTATTAATTTTATTAAGATAGCCGGTAGTCAAGGGTTTGAACAGGCTATGGTTTATGCAACTACAGCAGAAGGATATCTTGCTACAAGATATATTATTATATACATAGTAGTAATTTCTTTATTGGTTATGATACTTTTAGGTAGAAAAGTTAATATTAAAGCAATGGTATATCCAACAGTTCTTTTTCCACTGCAGAGTGTTCTGTATTACAGATATGCATGCCTTAAAGGTGGGGATAAAATGTCAATAGGCGTTGATATGATAATACCGGGACTGTCAGTTGTAGTATCATTGATATTTATACTTACAGCATTCAGGTTTATAAGAGATTATAAACCATTAGCATATTCCAGCTTGGGAACAGGTATTGTATCGCTTGTTATTATTGCTGCACGTATAGGTAATATGAATTTGTTTGTGTTTAAGACCGGATATTATTATATTTACTTTAGTCAGATAGTTTTGGAGATATTATATTTCCTATGTTTCTTTGGACTTGCCAAATCAATGGATTTCACATTTGCAAGAATGCATCATCTAAGGATGAAGGATGCAAAAGCAGAGAGAAAATTAGCAAAGGCTAATGCTAAGATGGCAGCAGCGCATGCAAAAGCAGAGCGTGATGATATGAGAAAAATCCGTTCAGAGAAATAAATAAAAATTTTATAATAAAAAAGATGGATATTTTTAAAGTAATAGTTATGAATGACTCTTACCGGAAATATCCATCTTTTTTTATATAATCAAATAATCATTATAATTTAATAAAGAGAAAACGCCATGTATAACATGGCGTTTTCAGGGGAGTATAAATAATTAATAAGGGGTTGTAAAAAGAATAATTGAAGGGTAATCCTTTCTACGTCTATGATTATAATATATATTGTCGTAAAATGCAACAAGTTTTTTGCTAATTTTTATGAATAATAAAAAAAATTGTTGAGATACTATAGTTGTATGAATTTTTAAGGAGGAAAAATAATGGCTAAGAGTTCAAATTCTAAAAATGCGAGTGATTATATGAATGCATCTGATTATAGCAGTGCCAATAATAGTCAGTCAAAAAATAGTACTTCTAAAAACAGTACTTCAAAAAGCGCATCAAATAGTGAATCAAAAAATAGTACTTCTAATGAGACTGACAGTCAGTCAAAAAATTGCAGATAATAGAAGTGTGAGTTAATGCATTTATGAAACAGGGAATCCGATATAGAAAAGGATACCCTGTTTCTACATATTTTGTATTTGGTTGACACAAAAACAAGTAGGTCTTAAAATATATATTAAAATAAATAATACACGGAGATAAAATGAAAAAATTTAATTTGGTAGCACCATGTCATTTTGGATTAGAAGCAGTACTAAAAAGAGAAATAACAGATTTAGGATATGATATTATAAAGGTAGAAGATGGCAGGGTTACTTTCCTGGGAGATGAAGAAGCAGTTTGCAGAGCAAATGTTTTTTTGCGTACGGCAGAAAGAGTGTTGATTCAGGTTGGAAGAATTAAAGCACAGACTTATGATGAATTGTTTGAATCCGTAAAGGCATTAGAATGGGAAAATTATATTCCAAGTGATGGTAAGTTCTGGGTAAAGAAAGCAAATTCGGTAAAAAGTAAGCTTTTTAGTCCTTCAGATATACAGCGAATTATCAAAAAGGCTATTGTTGAACGTTTAAAATCACATTATAGTATAAGTTGGTTTGAAGAAAGTGGAAATGAATACCCGATAAGAGTATCTTTTTACAAGGATGAAGCAATTATTGGTTTAGATACATCGGGGGAGTCATTACATAAGAGAGGTTACAGAAAACTTACTGCAAAAGCTCCTATTACAGAAACATTAGCAGCAGCTCTGATTATGCTTACACCATGGAAGGCAGATAGGATTTTGATTGATCCTTTTTGTGGAAGCGGAACTTTTCCAATTGAAGCAGCAATGATTGCAGCTAATATGGCTCCGGGGATGAATCGGCAATTTACTGCAGAAACATGGGGAAATCTTATAAATAAAAAGCTTTGGTATGAAACTATAGATGAGGCAAATGATATATTAGATTTAAATTCAAAGACTGATATTCAAGGATATGATATTGATGGGGATATTATTTTGGCAGCACGTAAGAATGCATCATTGGCAGGAGTGGACCACATGATTCATTTTCAACAGCGAGATATCAGTGAATTGAGTCATGCAAAAAAATATGGTTTTATTATTACCAATCCCCCATATGGAGAAAGACTTGAAGATAAGGATAATTTATATTCATTATATAAAGAGATTGGTAACAGATATAAAATGCTGGATTCATGGTCTGCATATATTATTACTTCATATGAAGATGTACAAAGGGCAATGGGAGTAAAGGCTACAAAGAATAGAAAGATATATAATGGAATGCTAAAAACATATTTTTATCAGTTTATGGGCCCTAAACCACCACACAAAAGTAAGACTAAAAATTAGAGGAATGAATTTTGAGAGATAAGATTGTATATTGGTTCATACCTGCACTGTTAGTTGTTTTAATGGCAGTATGGATGGTACGAAGTGTCACTACAACAGAATATTTGGAATTAAGTACTCAGGTGCAGGCACGACCTGATATATGGTACACTATGATAGCATCAGATATTAATTCTTCTGATTTGAAACTTTCAGTAGACGGAAAGTCCATAGAATCAAAAGAAGGAAAGATTTTTATGAGTAATAATATGACAATTATGATTCCGAAAGATGTCATTTCTGAAGCTTTTGATTGTGCTGTTAATCTTTATGATAAAGAAACATTAATAATAGAAAAAGGTACAGTTTCCATTGAACTCACAATTGATGCGGATACAATGTTTGTAAATGAGGATACAGTATCTCTTGATACTCCTATGGTATGGATGGAAAATGTCTTATATGTTCCAGGTAATATATTTGAATATGTTTTAGGATACTCATATACATGGGACGCACAAAATAATATGGCAATGCTTATTAATGAAAATACTGATTTGAGAACATTACCATATTACTATAGCTATGTTGACAAGAAAAAGACACCGGTAATCAAAGATCAGGGCTTTTTTGGAACATGCTGGGCATTTGCTTCACTTACTGCATTAGAATCAACACTTCTTCCTGAAGAATCATATGATTTTTCAGAGGATCACATGAGTCTTAGTAATTCTTTTGCAGGCGATCAGAACGATGGCGGAGAGTCTACTATGGCGATTGCATATCTGGCAGCATGGCAGGGCCCGGTGCTGGAAGCAGATGATAAATATGGTGATGGTCTTACAACAGAAGGTCTTAGTGCAGTAAAACATGTTCAGGAAGTACAAATAGTTGAGTCCAAGGATTATGAAACAATCAAGAAAATGATATATAAATATGGTGGTGTACAGAGTTCATTGTACACGTCTCTCAAAAATTCTGATAGTACTTCTGTATATTACAATAGTGACACATATGCGTATTGTTATATTGGCACAGAAAAACCAAATCATGATGTTGTAATTATAGGCTGGGATGACAATTATTCAAAAGACAATTTTACTACTGACTTAGAGGGAGACGGAGCGTTCATATGCAGAAACAGTTGGGGTAATGCATTTGGAGATGAGGGTAATTTTTATGTATCATATTATGATACTAATATAGGAATTCATAATGTAGTTTATACAAAGGTAGAGGATTCAGATAATTATGATAATATTTATCAGGCGGATCTGTGTGGCTGGGTTGGAAATTTAGGTTATAGTGACAGCGATACGGCTTATTTTGCAAATGTATATACTGCGAAAAAGGATGAGACAATTAAAGCAGTGAGTTTTTATGCAACTGCAGTGGATTATGAATATGAAATATATGTTGTCAGGAATTTTAAAGATAAGACATCTTTGCAGAAGCTGGGTGAATCCGCTGCATCAGGCGTATGTGTAAATTCAGGATATTATACGATTGAGCTGGATAATACTTATAATGTAAGTGAGGGTGAGAAGTTTGCAGTAGTAGTTCGTGCAAAGGCACCAAATTCTACTAAGCCTATTGCAATAGAGTTTAAAAATGACCAGCAGACACAGACAGTTAATCTCGATGATGGAGAAGGATATTTTAGTTTGAAGGGAATAAAATGGGACAGTGCAGAGGAGAATGAATGCAACATATGTCTTAAGGCATTTACAATTAATCGATAGAGTTATATAATTAAGGAGAAAAAATGAAAGAACAAATTATTTTTGCAACTACAAATCAGGGGAAACTCGGTGAAATCCGGATGATTATGAAAGATTTTGATGTAGATATCATATCATCAGGGGATGCCGGCATAAATATTGATATAGAGGAAACAGGAACTACATTTGAAGAAAATGCATTGATAAAAGCAACAACAGTTATGAAGCTTACAGGGAAGCTTGTTCTGGCAGATGATTCGGGACTTGAAGTTGATTATCTGGATAAGGCTCCCGGAATTTACTCCTCAAGATTTTTGGGAGAAGATACAGACTATTCTATTAAGAATAAATATATAATTGATAAATTAAAAAATGCAAAAGGTGATGAGAGAAGTGCACGTTTTGTATGTGCTGTTGCAGCTGCATTTCCAAATGGAGAAACAATTGTGTGCAAAGAAACTTTAGAAGGACAAATATGGACACGCGAAGAAGGAGGTAATGGGTTCGGCTTTGATCCTATCTTTTTTGTACCGGAATATGGTATGACAACAGGGCAAATGACACCGGAACAAAAGAACCTTATAAGTCATAGGGGAAAAGCTTTAAGAGCCATGAAAGAGGAGCTTTATAAAAAGTTAAAATAACATTACATAAGGAGAGTGTAATATGAAAGTACTAATCATTAGTGATACTCACAGACACTTACAGACATTGGGCATGACACTTTATAGGGAAAAGGGTATCGACATGCTCATTCACTGCGGTGACATTGAAGGCGATGAAGAGCAAATCAGAGAAATGGTTGATTGTCCCTGCCTGATGGTTAGTGGTAATAATGACTTTTTTAGTCAGCTTAACCGTGAAGAAATTTTTGATTTGGGGAAATACCGGGTATGGTTAACTCATGGACACAATTATGGAGTAACAATAGGTTATGAGCGTATAGCTTCTGAAGGTAAAGCTTTTGGTATGCAGATAATTATGTGCGGACATACTCATAAGCCGGTTGTTTATGAATATCAAGGCGTAACAATTATTAATCCGGGAAGCTTGTCATATCCAAGACAGGAAGGAAAGGAACCATCATATATTATTGCAAATGTAGATGATGATGGAGAAGTACATTTTGAAATAAAATATATATAATTTTAATTATAATATATATTTTTAGGATGATGTGTTGTTATGAATATGGGTATTTGCAAGTATTTTTGCCCATATTCATAAAACAATAAAAAGTTGTTGACAATAATAGAAGCTTAGTATATAATAATTTTTGCTGTGAAAAAAATAATAAATGATCGGGGTGTGGCTCAGCTTGGCTAGAGCGCTTGATTTGGGATCAAGAGGTCGCAGGTTCGAATCCTGTCACCCCGACTCTTGCGGGTGTAGTTCAATGGTAGAACACTAGCCTTCCAAGCTAGATACGTGGGTT
>JBJEMK010000004.1:0-23700 GCA_051879635.1 Eubacterium sp. | reverse complement strand
TCCTCCATGTATTCTGTCCACAGGAGTTTTTTGCTGACTCCATTCCGGAGCAACTCCTTGTGGATGTAATCGTAGTCAGGCATGCGTTTGTTAGGCGATACCCTGTTCTCATTAGAGAACATGAGCTTTTGAAGCTCTGTGTCAGTCATTGCTTCATCAAGTGGCCATGAAAGTGATAATTCTTTGGCACGTTTCTGAACTTTGACGACAGTTTTTTGCGCAACACCACAGCTTGCCATGATGTCACGTTGTGAGAATCCCAGGCCGGTAAGGCGAATGATTTCTCTGTACTTGGTCATAAGCGTGACCTCCTTATAATGAATTTACACCAACTGGTGCATGACCTCATTATAAGGTTTTTATAGATAAAGCGATTTCCTTTTTAACGGAAACGCGATTTCCAACTAAACGGATTCGTGATTTCCATATGCCGGACAGGTGATGGATTTCACCCCGGATTATTCAACCTCCTTTATGGCTTGCATCTTCCACATGGTTTATACCCCATATCTATTATATCATCTCTAGTAGCATTTACAATTTCTTTATTTTTTTCTTTTATATCCTGTACACTTGAACATGATTCGTAATGAAATTTCTTAGTATTTTTATTTAATACATATGTATACTCTTGATTTGCATCCTCCTCAGTAGAATTATTTTCACAAATATCAATCTCTTCTCGGGTTGATATGCAACTATTTCCATCTAAGTACGTTATCTGAATACCTGGTTGCACATTAAAAGCGTACACGCAGAAACATATCCCATCCCCTTTATCTTCTACCGAATATCCTTCAAGAATAACTCCTCTTGCAACAAGTTCTTCGTCCTTAAAAACAGGAGTCACTCGATATAACACATGATTTCCTGTTTGCTTAACATAATCAGCTATTTGATTCTCAAATGGCAACATACCCTGAATATTCATATATCTTGTTCCAGTAATCAAATTCATCTCGTTAGCATTCTCGCCCGCTAATTCATACGCAATCAAATGACAACGGTTATACAAATAATTACCATCTATTAAATCATTATACTTCACTGTATGCCATCCAGTCGGCTTAATCTGACCAATTGAACCTCTTTCTTCAGTAGGTAGAGTTAATGGTGAAATATTTGCAAATGCAATTCCGCATCTACCCAACGAATCAAGTGGTGTATAATTTTCAAACTCTTCTGTAGTGATTTCCCTTTGGGTATAAAATGGTATATTATTATTAATTACTGCACATGGTTCATTCGAATATGACAAAGCTAATACTAAGTTTACTATTTCATCTTTCGTTACTGTATTATTATCTATAGTGTCATATTCTAAATCTGCCGTTTCAAATTCATCAGTACTGATAAGGATTGAATCTTCCGTACTCAGTTCTTCTGTACTATTTCCAGTATATTCAATATTGGTGCATCCTGCAAAAGCAAAAAAGATACCTACAACTACAACAATCTTTGAAAGTATTCCTTTTTTCATTTAATCACCCAAAATCTAATCATTGCATAATCTACCTATATTTGTTCTTTATTAATTCGTAAATCTGAATTCTAATGCAACTGAGCTTCCAATTATTGATGTATAAGCCCAATATAAACTCCTTAAGTATCAGCCATTTTCTTAATTAATCCACAACATTTATAATTAATCAAATCTAAATACTCTATCTGAACTCCTTTTTCACAAGCCAATTGAATAATATGCTTCAATTCAACCGACTTAGCTTTTTTTTTGTCAATCAATATTTTCCACGGTACCCTTCTTAATAATACACGGGTTGTTTCACCAATACCAGGTTTTACCAAGTTAATATTGCCTATTTTGTAATCGCGAGCAATTTTTACGACCTCCTCATATCCATTCATTGATGAAGGTACTCTATTAGCATTACTCAACAAATCGTCATATATAAAGTGTTTTTCAACAGACTCAATAAATTCATATGTTCTATCTTCATCAATTAAATTCTCATAATAAGCTGCTCCATGAAAGTCATCTTTACCAATAATATCAGGACGCAGAAAAGTCCTACTAATCAATCCCGAAACAGTGCTATTTAAGCATGAACTAGGAATTAATATATCATCATGTGTACCACACATTTCAGTCAAATTTGCCGGATCAGCTAATACAGCTATATCTGGATTAATTTGGGGATAATCAGCTAATTCTTTTTTTAATTCTGCTAATATTGCTCCTTTTCCAATCCAACCATCCACAAAAATAATATGTTCAGCTTTGTGTCTCGACAAAATATAACTCATTGCATTCTTATCAATTCCGCGCCCTCGAATTATTGATATAGAATAATGAGGAATATTCTTTTTATATTTTTCAAAAATGTATCTCTTAATTAATATCCCGATAGGTGTTCCTGCTCTTGCTAATGATACAATTACCGTATTCTCTGCTGTCTTATTCCATATTTTCTGAGATACAATACTAACCGCCTTTGCTGTAGGAGCTGAAAAAATCTCCAATGTTTTTTCATATATTTCAATATACTTTCGTGTGGGTTTATATTCTAATGGAAGCATTTCGCAATAGTGAATGCCTGACTGTATTCTCTTTTCTCTTTCCGTTGTATCTAGTGGTTCAACCAAACCACTAATATCCTTTAGAAGTAATATAACATCTTCATCCAGATAACTACTCTTCATTGAATCATCTCCATCTATATACATAAATCAATCTATTTCCAGCACTTGTTAGTACATTAAGTACGTCATCATAGTTTTCTCCATCTACTGCATCTGTAACTAATACCACAACATCATAACATTCTAAATTGTATAAATATGTTGTTCTCTCATAATCATATATACTTCTGAAAACATATCTATTCTTTAGCGGATACCCATCATCAAGTGATGGAACAATTGGACTTCTTGTTGTAGAATGTGTCTTCACGCAATCACATATCTTACTTTCAGCAATTCTGGCAGCAACCTGTATTGCCGGATGCATAAACTCTTCCGTACCTACTACGAGGACTTTTCCCCATAGTTTATTTTTCAAATCACAAACTACTTGTTCTGCAAAGTAATTGACTTGTATCCTGTATTGTTCTACATTTGTTAGCTTCCTCTGATTCATATTTATCGTAATGTTTTTTATAAAAATATTACTTTCTTGTCTTCTTTCAACATTCCACAATGAGTCCGGACATCCGGTAACACTACTTATCTTTCCGATATTGTATTCATATGGAATTTTTTCAACATAAATACAATCTACACCACAGTTTCTAACCTCTTTCTCCCTCTCTTCAGACATACTATTCAACAACGATGATATTGTAAACTTAATTGAACTATCGGCAAAATTTGACTTTAATATATTTACCAATTTCATTATTGTATTTCCAGTAGTGACTTCATCCTCAACAAAAACAACCCTATTAACTTTTCGCAAAACATCTTTATAATCTTTTGTATCAATTTTTTGTTCAGTTGCATGGCTATGAGATTCCGTAAAATAGGAGAACTCTGAAAACTCGTCATTTTCCCTAGTAGTACACTCTACAAATACCGCATTCTCCAAAGATATAGCTATCTCCATTGCTATTGCGGTTGCAGTTTCTGCAAATCCGACCACCATTATTTTATCAACTGGATATCTTTCACCAATTCTTTTTGCAAGCTTTTTACATAAATCCTTGAAATCGAAAGGATCCGTTGGAATATGTTTCCCTTGCAATGGATTTACATATAAATACGGTCTCTTATTATTGTTTTCTCTTTTTGCGACACTCACCAAATCTTCAATCATATATCCCATTTTTTTCCTTAATTCACACCATATATTTCTGCTAACAGCAATATTTTTTTTGCCCAATTTCCATGAGTCTTTAGTTCATTCATCCGTTCACCGTCACTGCTCTTTGCTACTTGCAATCCACTGTCACTAGACCACCCCATTATCTGCTTTGCATCCTCATAATCCTTATGAGAAACCTTTAGTGCTTCATTAACAACACAAATCTGTTTAGGATGAATGACAGTTTTACCAATAAATCCGTTCAATTTATCAAGCTCTGTCTCTCGAAGTAATCCGTCCTTCCACTCATTATTATCACTTGCAAAGAATTCCCACACCGGTCCTGAAACCACATATTCTCTTGAAAAAACTGTAAGTATATCTGTTAACACATCTGCTATTGGTCTTATATCATAAATAGTCTCATCATAATGTCTGCGTGCAGCAAACGTATTGCAAAAATCATTTCCTCCGACTCTTACATTTAAAACATACTCTTGTACTCCATCAATCATTTTCTTTATATTCAATAGTATCTGTCTTCGACTGGAATAATCTATAATATCTTCACTCTCCAAAATCGGCATCATATAAAAGATTTTATTACAGCTATTATTTATCGCTTTTATTTTTCTATTGTAAATAGGTGCATTTGATATTGTGTATTTTGGAAAAATATAACCCATAATAACATCCCAACAATCGCTCACCATATCATGAACTCTATCTAATTGCTCTGGATCCCTAACTCTAATAAATATCTTTGGATGATAAAAGTCATTCTTTGCATTCTTAATCTTTAACAATGTTGCATGAAGTTGTTGCTCTGCTTGAGGAACAAACTCTTCCGCTACAGTATCTTCTAAACATATTGCAATGGAATACTTTTTCCCAAACTTTTCGCTAATAATTGACTCTGATAACCCTTCATTTAACGCAGGGCAATACAACAATGCCCCCACCTCATAGCACTCTTTACGATTTTCCATAGCTTTTACCTCACTCTCACAATGCAATATAATCCAACTATCATCAAAATTAATGTAATGATAGCTGGAAAACCTGCTAATACTACTGCAAAAAAGTAAGGCAATCCTACTGTCATTTCAATCGCAACTGCGATAAATAATATTAACGCAGAAATAAAAAATGAATTGGCAAGCCACTGTATTATCCTACTATTCATCAAATAGTTTCGCAGTGCTTCGCTTGCAAACCTTTCTGCGACTACTCGCCTTATAGGTGAAGAAAATAACGCACCAAAACCTCCTATAACCACAGAAAAAATCGAGATAAACATCTTTACTATTTCATTCATTTTATCCGAAAAGACAATATATCTCACCACCCACATAGATATCAAATACAATACAATATATCCAATTATAGTTCCTATAATTGCCCCCGGTCTCCTTGTCCCATTTGTCGGTATCAAATTCTGCACAAATACAACAATATAAATGATAATTATTGTTTGACCAAAATCCTTTGTAAGCGCCGATAGTGTTTCAAGTGAAAATCCATTTTGAATCAGATCTGTTGTACAATTAATCAGTGGTAATCCACCCAAAGATTCTAAGATACTTGAACCAGCCATAAATGTATATATTAAAAAATATGTAAGGATTACCATAAGTCCAATTACAATGTTATCTCGTCCATTACGTTCCATAACTAACCTCCAACTATTTCTTTTGCTTTAGCATGTCCTAAACTTGCAGCTTTCCTAATTAAGTCCATCGCCATGTTTATATCAGGTTTAGTACCATGCCCGTATCTATAACATAGTGCCAACTGATACATAGCTCCAGCATCATTTTTATCGGCACATCTCCTAAATAAATCAATCGCCTTCTTATAATCTTCATCTACGCCGTTCTCATAGTATAGCATCGCTAAATCGTATTCTGCTTCTCTCATATTTTGCATTGCTGCTTTCTTTAAATACTCAAACGCAATCTCTTCGCTAATTACACCTTTGTATTTTTTTGAAAAAACATATATCTCATAACTTGCTACCGGATTCTCGCAATCAGCACATTTTATCAATTCCGAGAACCCTCTTTCAATATTCTGTGCTACATGCTTACCCTTCAAATAAAAAAGAGCCATTGAATGTTTTGCAATCAAATGGCCCATTTCACTTGCTTTTTCAAGTAACTCAATATATAAGTTAATATTTTGAATTCCTCTTTCTGTTTTCTGCAAACATGCCATCTGAAAATACTCTTCTGCACTTTTTTCACCACTATTATTGCTAATATCGATAGTATATTTTTCACTATTGCTTAAACTGCTAATATCATTTTTGTATTCAACAAATAAATCACTAATACCTTCTATTTCAAACAATACCCCCAAATATACATTCGATATACCTATTTGATTTACATCAATCTGCGCAACCTTTTCTATTATTTGCACTGAATCAAATTTTCTGTTGCTAATCTGAGCAGCAAACAAGATTGAAATATCAGATAATATAGCTGGTGCATATTTAACCAACAATTCCTCCTCATCCGGAAAATAATCGAATAAATACGAGAACAATACTCTAGGTTTTTCATATATATCTGGAATTGTCATTTTTATTTTCTGAATCCCGGGAATTATTTTTCTTAAATCGGTATTCATAATTATCCACCTACCTATAATGTTCAAACAGGAGCTTATTTAATGATATAAAATCATCAACTATAACATTGTTCTCACTACTCACAAATGTACATAAAGGTTTCTTAATCAGATCAAATATATCACTTCCATAGGTAAATGCTATCCGATTTGAATTCACAAACATTTCATTATCATTTAATTTCTTCATTTGCACTTCATAGTCATCTGTAGCTAATCCATCAGAGAACAATATAATCGTTGTTTCACCTGTTGTATCATACACCGCCTTTTGCTTCTGTAATTTTTCATCGAGTTCCACTAATGCCAGACCAAAGTTGGACTCACTCGCCTCAACAACCAAGTCTTCAAAATTAAACGAATTTATACTTTGAGGTAATATACTTGACCATCTAACCCGATCTGAAAAGGTCAATACAACCAGCTTTATTTCAATATTCAAACTGTTTGCTACCTTTTTTAGCCGATGAACAATATTATTAATTGCATCATTTACCGAACCAAGTTTTACTCCTTTCATACTATTTGAAACATCTACTACAAAGTATATGTAATCTATGCGAACCATACTCATTCTCTACTCCTTGTCTAGTCTCTCAGCACAAAGTGTATTGATCCAATTATCCATTGGTGTTGAATAGGGACGAAATTTTTCCTTGCCTTTACCATTTTGATACAAATATGCATTATTTCTATTTATGCTATCGTCTTTAACAATATCTGCCATGGCTAAGGCATCTTCATCTGACATATTAAATACAACTCTCTTACCAAAATAATCAAATGTATTACCAAATTTCGCTCTAAATAATGCCGGATCATCACACCATGCAACACAAAATACTCCCTTTGATGGTCCCTCACTTAGTAACTTTTCAAATCGATTTGCATTTTCTCTATAACTTCCATACACACTTCCACTTTGTAAATCTGATGCAAGTGCAAGGTTTGAAATAATAAGCCAATCATCAGGATCACTTGCACTTTTGCTTTCAAAACTATGATAAACAGCTTCAATTCCACTTACCGCACTTGCTCCGTCATAGTAATTCATCATAGATGGTTCATTCAAGCCAAAATCCTGAAGTTTGTCAGCCAAGTCCGCATTTGCGCCATCACAATAATTAATCACATAAATATTAATAGGTTTTTTCCCATTTCTGATATGATTTACCCTTTGTAAAACCAAATCGAGTGTAGCAAAAAAAAGCATATTCTGAGCTTTCTGCGTATTCTTTCCTACCAAAAGCAAGTTGTTACCTATTGACTGATCGAATCTTACTTCCAAATTTGCATCAACTTTAAGTGGTTCTCCTAAATGTAATACTCTATCTTTTGTTATGATTTGACCGTCAGCCACATATTTCTGGAATACACTATTTCTACTATCAGATACATCAGATACTAAAACTCTTGCACTCGAAGAAACTCCAGCCTTATTATAATAGTTGTCTAACATTTTAAGTATTTGAGTGTGCTTTTCAGGACTTAAATAGCCAACTCTAAATTTATTATTTGTCTTAGGTGAACTAATGGCAGGTAAATAAACAGCAGAACCCGCATCATTTTCTTCTATCTGAGCCATGGCATCAGACCCTTTTCCCAATACAATGTCTGCATCCTCTTTAGGACACTTTAATGCAATTCGTACAGCTATCTGTGCTAATGCTGCTTCATTTATTGCATTCATACCTCGAATACTTTGTGAACATAACACCATATGGAATCCATAACTTCTATCTAAGCGTAAAATTCCATCCATAATCTGCGATGCTTCTGTTGCTATAGCTGGATTGCTATTACTGAACAATACATGGAACTCATCAATAACGATTAGTATTCGTGGCATTCTTCCATATCTTTCTACATCTTGGCTATTATTATATGATGTAATATCACTTTTTGTACATGTATTGAATATCTGTGCCCTTCTTTCGCCTTCTTTTTTTATGTCGCGCAAAACACTCAGTCCAAATTCTTGTTCACTTTCTATTGCTATCACTTTAAAGTTTGGCAAATTATAATCTGCATATATCTTAAATTCCGTACCACTCTTGAAATCTACCAAATAGATTTCCAATTCTTCCTTTGGATATTGCAGTAATGCTCCTGTAATAATTGCATGTAATAAACGACTTTTGCCACTACCAATCTGACCACAAATTAGTGCATGAACAGATTGACTTCCAGGCATACCTAAATTTAGCTGTTGTATATCGCTCGCTCCACTTAATCCTATTGGAATAGAAATGCCCTCACCTGTCGTATACTTAAGATATTTATTCTGAGGTGGTGCTATATTTTCATATTCAATAACAATTCTACCGGCATCTTTAATCCCTTTTTTCATAATAGGCGCAATCTGAACAACTTCTGATACATCCAATGGATTGTCAATCATATAGCGAATATTATTGTTGTTTTCTCCTCCATTAACATTTACGTATCCTGGTTCGACCGCCTGAAATGTATTACACATTTGCTCGATATTAGCAATTTTTCCCTTAACTTTTTGATCCACGTTACTTATCTGTTCATCACTAGACATAATAATCACATAAACGCCACATTCTTTTCCCGTGGCAACTACTTGACTTAGTAACTCTATTGACTTTGCGGTAAATCCAGCAGGGAAATCCATAATTCCAATAATATTATACGGCTGAGGATTCAGTATATTTGCAGCATTATATTCTCGAATATTCTTGTACTGCCCCTTAAATGTATTCACCTGCATAGTTTTAATATGATCAACAACTATTTGCAATTGTTGCTCAATTGTGTTAGCTTCTGTTTGAATTCCGCCCAAAATAATATTATAACTTGACGAATTCTCATCTTCAAAATGTTTGAACATTGCAAAGCTCTGTCCAGATTTTAATGGATCAATAAAATGAAATCTCATTTTGTTTGGCGGTGTAGATAAAAAAGCATTCAAACAAAGAGTTTGCATATTTTTCTTTGCAACCTCTGCCAATTTATTATTATATTTATAATATAAGGCTAAACTTTCATTTATTGCCACTGTGTAAGGGAACACAAAACAACCATCTTTCAAAATAAATCCGTAGTTCTGTGTCATAAACTGTTTTACAATTTTATTCTCTAGGAACTGTTCAAACTTAAAGTATATATATCCTACAGTAATGTTCAATGGCTCCGTTTGAGACGGTCTAAAGCCTTGAGCTCTATATATTTTTCTAGCCATCAAAGAATTAACGTATTTTTGCAGTACCTGAGGCGGTAAATTATGTATCTGTTCTGCCTGATACTTCTTTAACGCACTTAAAAGTGAATTCTGCCTATTCTTTTCTATAGTCTCTTTTTCGTTCTCATGCCTGCGCAATAAATCACTTTTTGACTGTGCATGCTTAGAAAGTAATTCTCTTTTTCTTGATTCAAATGATTGTTCTAACTCTAAGCAGTATTTTACATAAGCTTGTTTGGTTTGCTCTGCATTCGCCTCTAACTTTTGTAATTCGCTTTGCATTCTCTTCATTGCTTCTGAAACCATATTAGAAGCCTTTTTATCTGCATCTGGCATAATAGCATCTTGCTCTTTTACTTCCTTGTCATACAATTCCTGTGCCTTACACTTCATAGAAAAGAATTCTACACATTTACTTCTTAGTAAAGATGGATGTATTAACTTTTTTAAAAGTTTTTCATCTAATTCGTTTATCTCTTTCGCCATAAAGTTAGGGTTTTTACACATCAATTGATCAAGAGTAGTCGCATTGACTTCCACAAGTTCCGTAGTATTTCGAGCTACCTTTAAGTATCTTTTTGCCTTTATTGTGGATTCAGCACGATTAATTTCATCCAAATACCCTTTTAATTGCTTTTTTCTGTTTTCAATTTGAGTTCTCATATCAGAACGATACTTCGAAGAATTCTCTGCAACATTATCTTTTGCGCGCTTCGCATCTTCCTTTTTCTGATTAGTTGCGCGTTGATCACTTTTATACTTATTTTCCCACTGTTCTAGAGCTGATGTTCTCTCATATTCTAAGCTAGAAAGCTCCTGACTCTGTGAACTGGTCATTCTTTGTATTTGAGCCGCATGATCTTTCTGCATTTGCTCAACACGTCTCTTATGGTTATTCTGAATATCTGTACATTCTTGTGTAAAATTATTAGCTAATCGCTCTAATTCGTGCCAGATATCCATAACCAATGCATATTCATCTTTAACATTTATGATATCCTGTTCACTTAATGGTACCTTTAACATTTTCTCATCAGCTCCTTAATTTAATATTTCTTAGAAAGTACTACTGATATCACTTAAATCTTTTTGGAAAGAGTTATTTGCCTCCTGAATTGCAGCCTCATTTTTTCCAATTTCACTATTAAACTGGTTTGTAAGGTTATCAACCTGTCTTGAACCTTCTCCACGTGCATTTCTTCCAAAGCTTCCCACAGAATCCATCTTGGCAAATGTAGCTTTTACAGCCTCATTGTTTTTAATCTGTTCGTTTGCTGCTTTTGTCGATTCATCCATCTGCTTTTTGCCACTTTCCAGACTATTTTTGACTTCTGAGTTCATGTATCCTTCTGCATCTGTTTTCGTACCTTCCTTTACTGCTTCAGCAGCAGTTACTATTTCTTCATCGACATCTGTAGGTAATGAATCAATTAATCCCTTCATCTGCTTAACATCACTTACAGCCTTCTGACTTAAGTTCTTAGTGTCCTTAAATGAATCACTACCTTCTTTTGACTTATTTCTTACAGCATCAAGTTTTTTTCCCATATCGTTTTCTCCTTTCTGGCTAATAAATCTTATATAATCATTGTTAGAACTTGTTCTTTAGGCAAACAAAACTTGTTCGACTATCATTAGCTTTCTCCCTACAAACTATTTCTTACCAAACAATTCTTTTTTTATTTCTCTATTCTGCTTGTGCTTACTATTAATTGCACTTTCTAACCCCTCTGTTTTTCCTGATATAGCTTCTCTCTGTAACGAAATCCTGTCACCTACTGTTCTGCGTGTACTTTCTGATAATGCTTGTAAATCTTGTTGTAAGCCAATACCTCCAGTGTGACCAAATACCTGATTAATTTCACTTGGTACTGCACGAATAGTATGTCTATCCCCACATTCATGCCAAGTCAAATTTTTTACTTTCATATATTCTGCAACATCAGTTTTTGATATCCCCAATCTTGTTGCAATTTCTTGATTGGCTTTTTCAAATGTACTATTTCGTTCTGTATCCATATGTTCTAAATATACATTTCCTGCAGATGAATTGACAATATTTCTCTTAGTATCTCCGTATTTCTTCTCCATAAATTCATTGACACTATCACTTGAAAATACTTGCTCAAACGGTTCAAAATCAGGTTCTCTGTGTGAATAGTTCACTATGTCTGTACCATACTTTTCAAGCATATGCTCTTTAAATTCTGAACCAGAATAAATTACATCTGTATTGGTAGATTTATCATGTACTTTTATTAAAACATCATCTCTCACTCTGCATGCCGTTTCGCCTGGTGTACCATCACCAAGCCATTCTACCCTATCCGAAGAAGGGAGCTTCTGATTATTTACATTTTGAGCCAAAAGGTCTCTAATTACCCCTGTGTCATCCTCTATGAGCAACTGAATTTGGGAATTCTCATAAGCACTATTTTGTTTTTCACTTCCGTGCTGAATATCAATTAACCTTGATCCTCCTGCATCTATTCCTTTCGAATAATTATTGTCATTTTCAGCTAATTCACTTATCAATTCTGAATACTTATCAATTAATTTCTTATATTCATTTTTTGCACCAGCGTTTGCTATTGAGCCAAACTCAAACGTATCTAATTGCTCCATTTTTCGAAGACTGCTCTGTAATTTTTCAAGTTCGTCTTCAATTTCTCCAACTATTTCTTCTCGTTCTTCAATTATGTCTTCCTTTTCTTCTTCTATCCGATTTTCTTCAAGCTTTCCGACATCTTCTACTCGTCCAATAGACTCAACAGTTTCATCCTCCAAATCAGAAATCAGACCGTCCAGACTACTTAATATGGAATACTCCTCGCGTAATGTAGATTGTTCATTGGTATTAGTTTCCATGCTTTCTCTATTTTCAGAGACCGATTTCTTCTTGCTTTCGTACTTCTGTCCCAAAAATTATCACCTTCTTCTTTAGGAAAATCGTTATCATCACCTCGATATATTTTACAATTTTCGCATTAACTCCTTAATATGACCATCTTAGAACATACTACTGATCTCACTTGAATCTTTCTGGAAAGAGTTATTTGCCTCCTGAATTGCAGCCTCATTTTTTCCAATTTCACTGTTAAACTGGTTTGTAAGGTTATCAACCTGTCTCGATCCTTCTCCACGTGCATTTCTTCCAAAGCTTCCCACAGAATCCATCTTGGCAAATGTAGCTTTTACAGCCTCATTGTTTTTAATCTGTTCGTTTGCTGCTTTTGTCGATTCATCCATCTGCTTTTTGCCACTTTCCAGACTATTTTTGACTTCTGAGTTCATGTATCCTTCTGCATCTGTTTTCGTACCTTCCTTTACTGCTTCAGCAGCAGTTACTATTTCTTCATCGACATCTGTAGGTAATGAATCAATTAATCCCTTCATCTGCTTAACATCACTTACAGCCTTCAGACTTAAGTTCTTAGTGTCTTTAAATGAATCATTACCTTCTTTTGACATATTTCTTACAGCATCAAGTTTCTTTCCCATTTTATTATCCTCCTATAATGATTCTACCCATTCTATAAATTGAGGTGCCACCTCTTTATAATAATTCCAAACAACGTTATTTGTTATACTTTTAAAACAAGCGTAGTATTCTAAAACCTTCTTTTTATCATTTTCATTGCAATCAGTAAAAGCTACTTCTCTAACATAGGGATAAATTTCTGAATATCTTCTAAAACTATCAAACAGGGAATCATTCTCTACCAGTTTAATACCCTTAATCATATTCCTATTCTCTGGGCATTCTTTAATGTAGGCAATCTCACATAATTCCGCATATATTCCAAAAATGATAATCGGCTTAGAAAATTCTGTTTTTTCCCTATTTGAAGAATAAATAAAAAAATTATCTATTAATCCTTTTTCATCTCTAGTTAACATTGGTTCTGAACAGGTTAATCCGTCACACAAAAACATCTTGCATTCGGTCTTCATAATAGTTCTTTTTACTTCATTTAATGTCATCAAAACTCTCCTTATCTAATATGAGAATGAGTAACATTCATATCATGATCTGTCAAAAATTCTCTGAAATGGTTTATAGGATAAAACGTGGTTCCTACATTTGAATCCGCAATATAAAATCCGGATACATCACCATATTTGTTCTTGGTTACACTTGTTACGGTTACAGCATGATATGCTGGACTATATCCTCGCGGATAATTGGGATTATATAATACATTAGCATCAACAGAGATTATTACTCCTCGTCCATCCGAAACAAAATTCGCTATATCATTAATAGTCTCATCTGACACAGTGTCTCCATCCATTTTAACGCTAAAAATACCACTACTAATTCCAAAATGCTCCAAAATAGTTTGCCTCGTGTACGCATTAGTTCCACCATTAGAATCTGGCGAACTGTTTGTCGTACATAAACGTTGAAAACCAGTGAATGCTCTAGAAAAGATTCCTTCGCCAATATGCGTATTTGCAGCATAATCAATAATATCTTTTTCTGTCGCATTTACCCCTGCCAAACGCAAAATATTAGCACAGGAACACAAACCACATGTCCCCTGAAAATTAGAGTAGGCACTACCTTGTGACGCATATAAATATTTAGCCATTTCATTTGGAGAATCATATTCCATATCCCCTCTAGAATTTAATGAAAAGCCATACTGAGTGGTCGGTAAATCTCTAGGCGTACTTCTTGTCGGCTGAAGATTTGATATTAATGTACTATCATCACTTGTCATCCCTAAAATATCATCCTGTTTTTCAAAAATACCCTCCGTAGATGATGCACCATTTTCATATCCTCCGCCTTCAGTAGAAGATGAGTCTCCAAGGTCTCCAATTAAATCTCTATACTTCTCAATCATTTTTTTATATTCATTTTTTGTGCTATCATTTGCTCTTGAACCAAATTCAAACTTATCTAATTGTTCCAGTTTTCGAAGACCACTCTGCAATTTATCAAGCTCACCTTCAATTTCTCCTACAATTTCTTTTCGTTCATCAAGTATGTCTTCCTTTTCTTCTTTTAGTCGATTTTCTTCAAGCTCTCCAACATTCTCTACCCGTCCAACAGCATCAAAAACTTCATCTTCTAAATCAGAAATCATCCCATCAAGACTACTTAATATAGAATACTCCTCACGCAATGTAGATTGGTCATTAGTATTTGTTTCCATACTTTCTTTATTCTCAGAGACCGATTTCTTCTTACTTTCGTATTTTTGTCCCAAAGACTCATCACCTTCTTCTTAAGAAATATATCATTGCCATTGTTTCAAAATATTTGTTCTTCGATTTCTTTGCTCTTGAGACCTTTCAAACTCAAATTTTTCTTTAATGAATGTACAAAATTCTCGATAATACAGCATTTTTTCTACAACATTATTTGAAATGTCTTCAGAAAAATAGATGTTCTGTTTCTTATATGAGCTTAATGAGAAAATAACCTCTTCCATATCATCACATAGTCTATGGAATGTCATCTCTGCATCTGCTATATCCTGCTGAGATTTATCGGCACCAGCCTCTAATTCAGATAATACCTCTTCTCGCCGCTCTTTACTAACTTTTGTCCAATTAACCTTTTCCAAGCGTTCCCGACTTTCTTCTATCTCTTGACAAAACTCAGTCAATGCTTCTAATCTTTTAAAGTAACTATCCACCCTATCTGTTATACTATGCCATATCTCATCATTCTTTTTTATTGTTATTTGGAAACTCTTACGCATATCTTCAATAAATGGCGAACCTTCATATGTCAAAATATTATATAAATCTGAATCAGAAGGAGAATCATACAATTCATCATGTACTACACCATTTACTTTTGACCACTGTTCCATCTGAAGTTCAAACGGTTTTAAGAGCCCTTCATATATAGCCAAAGTCTTGCCTTGAGTGAATGTTGCCATACGCTCTAACTGAACTTCATCGGCAGACATCGTGCTACCTAATAGCTGTCTATCATCTTCTGAGGTCATTCTATGTCCAAGCTTCAAGGATGTATTCTTTATAACCTCTGGAGCCATTGCTGTCGGCAATTGATCTGCAATAATTATAACCTCATTTAACGCTCTTACTTCTGCAAGCATTTTTACTACAAACGCAGTAGCTGCAATCTTAGGATCTGCACCTTCTCCTCCCTCTTTTTGAGCTTTTGGACCTATTAAGTTATGTGCCTCTTCAAAAAATATTACATGTCTTGGTTTCTTGTCCTTCTCTTCACGCTTCATTGGATTTGCCTTAAGGGACTCCCTAATAAGTGTTGATAGCATGAGCGTAAGGAAGTTGGCCGGTCCACTGCCCATAGCTTCAAGTTCAATTACAACCGCACGTTTTAACCAATCTTCAGGAGCAACCGTAGACTCCGAGACATTAAATACATCTCCCATTTCTCGAGATAATAAGCTGCCAATTCGTACCTGTAATACTGACTTTAAGTTACCCTTAATCTCACCTTCATAATCAGTTTCATCAAGAATTTTCTCAAGTGTAGTATACAACTCACCCATCGTAGGATATGGAAGGGAACCATCATTTATCATATATGGAAGCCACCCCTTATCTCTATATACTCGCTCTATCGCTCTATCGAGCAAAAAAGGCATTGGTGGGTCCATTGAAAACGAACCATCAAATACATTTATCAAGTTCCTAATATGCTCAGCTAAAGCCATCTTCTTTGGGAACTGAAAAGGATTGATATGCAATAAAAACTTAGTTCCTGAAGATGGTGAAAACACTGTTATTCCCTTCATCTCCGGTTTATTTACAAGTGCTCTGTATTCTTGTTTTGCAGGTTCTAGAATTAGAAACGGAATACCAAATTCTGAATATAATGTCGTTGCTAAATGTAACATGCTATTTGTTTTTCCGGAACCTGGTACACCCGCCAAAAAGGCATGTTTCGAAAGATTTTTTAACGGAAAATAAACTTCGTATCCATCTGAATCTTTACCAAGATAAAGACCTCCCTTATCATGTCCTGGTGCTGTTTCTTTTGGTATTTCAATACTCTCCCCCGGATACAATGCAGGCAGAACAACAAATGGTTTTAACTCTTCTACGGTAAAAAGTGTTGACCAAAATTTCAACTCTGCCGGTGCATTTTTGTTCGCAACAAATTCAACTTTACTATTAATTATATCTTGTAAAGTGAATGTTCCCTGCATTGTTTTGATATCATGCGAACCTTTATCCAATGCTTCAGACGCTACAGAATCAAGTAACATGCTAGCATATTCTTCTGTATCGGCATAAACTCTAATGTTCGCTTGGAAATGAGGATTAGCAGATATTTCTTTAATTAAGTCCTTATATCTATCTAATGTATAATCTGCATTTTCATCTTTTTGAAATGATGTAGTGCCATTCATTCCCTTCTCAACACGTAATGTTAGCATCGCTCGTAATGCTTGCATTACATTACCTAACATTTCAGGTTCTTCAATTTTATTTGTATAATCTACAGGCTTAACATCTACACAATATACACATGGTGCATTCATATTCTGCATCATTGTGTACAAACCAAACATTCTCGCACTATCATTCATCTCCCACTTATTCACAGAATAAAAATAACCATTTTCCTTTCTGTCTGCTCTAGAGAACTTTTCTCGCTTAATAAGTGTTGACATATATTTATAATTTTTATCTCTATTTATGTTTAATGTAACAAAGTCATCCATAAAATGCTTTTTTCGCTTTTCAATAGGCTTTTGCTCATTTTCCCTTGTTTCTCTCATCCACCCTTTGTACTTGTCCAATAATCCCGATGGCACTACTTTACCTATCTCATTCTCGCCTATCTGATTTAACCAACCTTTATATGCATCAATCTGTTCAGCTGGTACAACTCTTACAATGTCGTAAAAAGGCGATAATAATGAATTTTGAACCATATTATCAACATATGCATTTATGTTGTCACATTCAAATTCAATATATATTTTTAATCGTTTCCCTTTTGCTTCATTCGGATTATACTCAAATATCCAATGAACAATCTCATTAGATAACAATGCTTGTCGATGTATCTGACGCAAAAAAGCTTCATGCTTCTGTATTACGCCATCCACCCCACCTTCTTCAAGCGCACTATATTTACTAAGGGTTAAATCTGGTATTCTTTTTACTTCATAAAAGCTTTTTGCCATTCTTATCACCTCTACAACTCATAATTCAGAACACTTTCTGCTAAGTGTACCTTATCTACAAATTCAATCTTATGTAAATATTCTTCACTTACATTAGTCTCAAGCTCTTTAGAAAAAAAGCCGTAAGATACATGGTCTATCATTGTAAGATCTACAATACTATCACCTGCAGCAATAGCATTATGAATTGAATATTTCTTGATTAACTTTCCTACTGCATATCCTTTAGTTAATTTGTCGGAACAAACGTACAACTTATTTCCATGTTGAAATAGTTGCATTCCTTCGCATGTCTTAATATACTCCTGCAACAAAACTTTTTCTCTATCCGAGAATGGCTTTACAAATATTACTAGCTCATCTTGTATTTTAGTTTCGCCATATTTACTAATTTCGTAAGTTATTCTTTTATATCGGCTCAATTCAGCCCAAATATATTGTTGGATTTCATGTTTCCATTGAACATCCTCTTTACCATTAATAAGTAGAATTCCACCATTATCTAATAATGCATACTTTGGAACACCCCCATCCTTATACAGAGAGAGCCTATTGTATTGTTCCTTCGTTCTGCTTGTAACAGGAATCAATAAATTTTTTGGAATTACCTGTATGCTTTCGTATGCTCTACGGCTCATATACGATAACGGTTTACCATTATATCTTTCCACCAGAACCCCATCATTAAGGCACTCCCTATACGAATGAATAAGTGTTCCATCTAAATCACAAAATCTTACCACACTCATGCTTTACTATAAAATCACAGGAAGCTCAACCTGCGAAATGATTCTTTCCTCTCGATTACTTACCCATTTCTTATCCACTCCAAGGAGCTTATTAATTGCAATATTGGGTATATTTATTCCAGATGCAAGGCAGGTCATATGAATTCCACCGGACATTCTGGTATTTACTTCTAAAAAATAAGGTACATTATCTAAATACTTAAATTGTACATTACATGGACACTCTAATTTAGTTTTCTCAAGCACTTTTTCACACAAGAACAATATATCTGGATCATACTTTACTTTCTCAAATCTGGTACTATCTTTTACACGTGGTATCATAATTGTACCATTATTTGTTCTCAAGCAATCTATGCTAATTTCATCACCATTTAAAAAAGGCATAACCATTATTGGACTAAATCGCTCCTTCTCAGAAAGAGCCTCTACCACCAAATCTAAAGTCATTCTAGTATTCTGTTTTTTAAATAAAGATGCATACCCTTTTCGATTATTATCTATTAATCGGTAACTTTTACCACCTTCATCTTTTACAAACTTAAAACACACTTGCCCATATGTTGATTCTAATTTATGATATGCATGTAGAAAATCATCTAATGTTTCTACAACATAATAATCAGGTACTTTAATGAGGTCATGATTCTCAAAATAGTCATATGCTCTATTTTTGTCGTTTAAAATTGAGACTATTTCATAATCATCGACCATAACTTTCACACCTATATCTTCAAATTTTGATTTATATTGGCTTACTAACTGTAAATGTCTATGAGGCATGAAAATATCAACATTATGCGCCTTACAAAAATCAAGGCAAAAATCTATGTATTCCTTATTTTTTGCATCTTCTGGTTCTTTGTACCACTCGTTGCATACCTGCTTTAAAACTGAATTGTCAAGTTCGTTGGTGCCGATAATATAGAACTCTGTACTTTCATCCTGTTTTATTAGATTAATTATATTGTATGCTGTACTAAACCAGTGATTTAACCACACAACTTTCCGCATAACAATCTCCTTATCTTCTTCTCCTAGACAATAATATAAGTCTTAGGAGTTGTAATATTGATGATAGCAATGCCGCAACATATGTTAGTGCTGCTGCGATTAATACTTTTCTTGATGCATTCAATTCCTGACTATATAGCATACTATTTGTTTCAAGTATTTGAAGTGCTCTACTAGATGCATCAAATTCTACCGGAAGCGTAACCAACTGGAATATCACTACCATGGAGAACAATACAATTCCAACATTCATAAGTCCTGTCCACCCAAAAATGAGTCCTAAAATAATAACTGGCCATGAAAGAGATGAGCCAATGTTAGCCAAAGGAATTACTGCTGCTCTCACTTTAATTGGTGCATACCCTTTATTATGTTGAATTGCGTGACCACATTCATGAGCTGCTACTCCGATTGCAGCAACTGACTGTGAACCATATACACTGTCAGATAATCTTAATACTTTCTCCTTGGGCGAATAATGATCTGTAAGATTTCCTCGTACTCTCTCAATACGCACATCATATATTCCAGCACCATTTAATATGGCTTGTGCTGCACGGTCAGCAGTTATTCCTCTACTATTACCAACAGTACTATACTTTTTGAATGTCCGGTTTACATTCCATGAAGCCCATGCACCGATTAATGCACCAATTATTACTAAAATATAAGTTGCATCAAAAAACAATCCCATTTTCTTTCCTCCTAATATCTGCGAAGAACCTTTACATCTCCGTCTCCACTACTAAGCGTAGATTCTATTTGTTCAATAACATCTTGTGCTATTTTTAGGTTCTCTTGTAACTGTGTCTGTGTATTACCCAAATTATTAGCTGCTGAAAGCGCAACACCTCCAAATTGATTTGCAGAAGCTCCATTAAGAATACCAATTGTCTGATTATATCCCATTAGTTTATTCTGAAAAAACTCTGCTGCATTATTCATTTGAAGCTTAACCTGCTCTAAATAATTTTGGCACTCGGCATGTGCCTGTTTTAATGAATTCAATCTATTCTCAATATCTCTAAGTTGAGCCGCTAATCGTCGTCTCTCTTGATCACATTCTTGGCATCGTTCTTGTAACTGTACTATCTCCGACCTAATCATCTGTAATTGATATTGAGCAAATGAATTATTACCTCCGTCCTCATCTGACTGTCTTCTTTCAATATCTGCAAGTAAAGACTGTGCTTCTAACTTTTTTATTTCCAACTCATTCTTTGCATTCTCGTAATTTCGGTTTGCAGCATGCCAACTATTATTTACAGAATTCCAATTATTCTCTAATTGACCGATTTGTTGAATTTCTTGTTTATATCTGCTACAAGCACCATTTACTTCGGACCTTACTTGATTAATATCTGCCACTAATCATCACCTCATTTTTTCTTAAACAGATTTCCAAAAAAGCCATTCTTTTTTACTTCCTCTACTGATTTATCAGCTAAAATAATCTGAACATCATCGTGGTGTTTTTCTTCAACACTTTCAGTTATTATACATTCTTTATCAATATATTTTTCATCATTATTCGACTCATATTCCTTTTTAGGTGGAGTATCCTGTTTTTCATTAGTATTGATATCTTTTTCATTGGATAAATCATGAACAGATTTGTTTTCATCATTACTATCAACTATATTTCTATCATCTATACTAATTGGTTGATAATTCATCACTTCAGAGTTATCACATATTTCCACACCTAGTTGTATCCAATATTCATCAACTTTTTTCTTAGTTTCTTTTGCATTAATGAACTGATTCGAAAGAAGTTGTAACTGTTCAGAAATAGTATCAATATTTCTCTTCACACTATCTAATTCACAACATTTCTCTTCGTATGCTATTTTCTTGTCATTCAGTAGTTTTTCTAAATCTAAAACCTCTTTTTCAAGCTTACATTTCCCTTCATCTGCTTCCCTTTTCTGTTCAGATAATTCTAAGTATCTCTTTTCTGCCTCTTGTAATATTGAGAATAATTCATCCATCTTTAATGCTACTTGTTGTGAAGTAGCAAATGGTTTTTTTACCTCTTCTTTCCTACTTACAATACAAGCAATAGATACATCATCACCGCTTCCACCTTTACTTATTTTTCTCAACAATTCATCAATATTGTTTCTGTAATCATTCTCGTTTAAAGTTTTTAACCATGATGAAATTGTATAATAACACTTGTTCAAACCGTTTTCATCAAAGCTTTCATCCACTCCATCTGATGCTACAAATACTGCTACTGGTATATCAGTCCCATAATAATAACGAAAAGAATCAAATGCATTACTGTTACAAATCGATGTAGAACGATTTCCAACGCATCCTTCATTATCCGCCGGAATAGGTTGTGAATATAAACCATTTGATGCGCAAGCTATACACTTACCATCACCAATCTGTATGCCAAACCAAAACCCTTCAACAAATACACACATAATTAATGTGCAGCCATATACCTTTTGATGTTTTTGTCCACTCTTGAGTGTCAATACTACATTATCATCAAGACCTTGATATTCTATATCTGTAAATGGATGTATCCTTGCGTCATCCAGTACACACTGATTCCAACTGTGAATTATGCACTTTTCTAATTCTGTTATAATTCTGTCTGGAGAAGATTTTAATTCGATAATTGCATCAGTGTCACACAATACTTCATTCACTTTTTCTATTGCTATGGTACATGCTATCTCTGCTCCTTTTGCGCTTCTAAAACAGTTTTTATCTCCATGACCATCACTAATAACCGCAATTGCAATTCTTTCATCAATATAATTCGCAGAAAAATCCTCACATTGTAATCCCTTATCAATATGTGAGACTCCTATTTGATGTCCACTGTATGTAATATAGTTATTTATCATTAAATCACCCCTTTGTACCTCTATCCAAAGGTTGGGAAATCATTCTCCCAATCAATTTCACTTAATCCCGGAATAACTGGGTCTGCCCCTGCAGTAACATCCACAGGTGCCGGACTTGGTGCCGGACTTGGTGCCGGACTTGGTGCCGGACTTGGTGTTGGATTTGGTGTTGAATTTGGTGTCGGATTTGGCGTCGGATTTGGTGTCGGATTTGGTGTCGGATTCATGGAAGAACCAAAATTCCCACCTCCACTCGGTCGCATGCTATTTCCCGCATTTTGTAATGAACCTTGTTGCGTTACAAAATCGACACCAGTTAATGTTACCAATTCTATCTGTTTCGACAACACATTAGTATCTTTAGCTTCCAATACCATTTTTTCACTACCCGTAAACTCCAAAAGTACCTTCTTACACTCTGGACTTAATGCACCTTCTTCAATCGCAATACCTGCTTTAGTGGCATATTGAAACCAAGAATTATGACGCAACTTTTCCAATTGTTCAGGATACAAGGCAATGTCTGACGGTTTTCCATCAGTCAGCAAAATAATCAGTGGCGTATATGAGCCAGCTGCGGCATTCAAGAATGCTTTTCTTGACAATTTTTCATTTAGTGCACTAAAAGCCGCACCAAAATTTGTTCCACCGCTAACATATGTAATATCATCATATGTATATGTTGAAACTGGCTGAGGTGATAATGTTCTCCAGTTCGCAGAACTTGAAAACTCCATTATTGCTATTCGTATTTCTGCGTTTGTATTAGATGCTTCTCTCTTTTTTAATTCGGGCAAAAGATTACGAATTGCATCATTTACAGCCCCAATTCTTGCACCCTTCATACTTCCCGAAATATCAATAATAAAGAAAACTACCATTGCTCTTTTTACAAGAATAGTATCAATTTCATCAAGAAAGAGGGTGCCTCCGTTGGCAAGCTCAAAGAAACCGATTTTTCCTTTGTCATGTGCACCTGTAAATGCACCTTTTTCATAACCAAATAATTCTGATTCAAGTAGGTTTTCTGGTATTGTGGAGCAATTGATTTTGATAAAAGGTTTGTTTTTGCGATCGCTGTGGCTCTGTATAATATTAGCAATTACTTCTTTACCTGTACCGGAGTCACCCTGAATGAGAATAGTTGCGTTATTTGAAGATACATGTATTGCTGTTGACACTATTTTCTGCATTTTTGTGCTTTTGAATATAATATCTACATTTTTCAAATCATGTTGCTTATAGTATTCCAATTCAGCTTTGTATTTTTCGGCACGAGAATTTTCTGAATCTAATTGAGATTTTAACTTTGAAATATTTG
>JBJEMK010000003.1:0-6005 GCA_051879635.1 Eubacterium sp. | reverse complement strand
CTCTTCATAATCTTCTTCATCATCGGAATGTGATTGCTTTTTTCTAAAAGAAGTTTTTTTGTAAGTTTCTTCTTCGGCTTCATCTGTACCATAATCATCATAATCATCGTATTCATCATCGTTTAAATTTAAAAAGTCCATGAAACCCTGTGTGAATTTGCCCATTATAAAATCTCCTATCTGTTATAATTTCTTGCTCCGAATATATTAGTTCCAACTCTTATCATGGTAGCACCTTCTTCAATAGCAACCTGATAATCACCGGACATACCCATAGATAAAATATCCATACTGACATTATCAATGTTTTTTGCAGCTATGTCAACAGATAACTGTTTCAATTTAGCAAAAATTTGTCTGTTATCTTCCGGATTATCTGTAAATGGTGCAACTGTCATTAGTCCTTTGATTTTTACATGTGGTAATTTAGCTGTCTCTGTAATGAGTTCTAATACTTCAGAAGTATCAAGTCCAAATTTAGTTTCTTCATTTGCAACATTAACTTGTATAAGTATATTTGCAGTTAAATCATGTTTTCCAAAATCATGTTCAATTTGTTCAGCAAGCCTTAAGGAATCAACAGAATGAATAAGATGAACTTTTCCTACAAGGTATTTAACCTTATTACGCTGAAGGTGTCCGATAAGATGCCAGTGTATGTTATTTGGAAGTGATTCATATTTGTCACATAACTCCTGAACTTTGTTTTCACCAAATTCATATATATTTTCTGCAAGAACTTCCTGTATTGCTTCAACCGGTTTGGTTTTACTTACTGCAATAAGAGTTACTTCATTACGATTGCGCCCCGATTTCTTACAGGCAGCAACTATATTTTTTTCAACATCTTCCAGATTGTCTTTAATCATATTTTTACCTCTAATAATATAAGATTAAGAATCAATAAAGTTTATTGGAATATTACCTGATGATTCTTTACAGTTGATGCATCCATTATAATATGGTCATAAATAATTAAACCATAGGTAGTCTGTGATTCTACAATATAATATTCATTTGTTTCTGCAAGGATATTAATCTGTACAAATTCGGTATATCCACTATTAATATTATAAACACCTAACAGTGACTGAGTTGCATTAAGCTGATATGTTTCATCAGAATCAGGTTTTATAAAGACATCATCATTGTCATATGCATCCATATCTATGTAATAATAATCATCATCCGAATAAAATATTGTAGGTGTGACAAATTCTGTTGATATTTTTCCATCTTTATACACTTGATGATAAAAACCCAGATTATCATCGTCACCGCCGTATGCAGCATAATCAGCCGGTATAATATAAAAATCATTTGATGTAACAGAAGACTTAGGGATTTTTAAGCCGGTTATATTATCATCTAAAATCTGTATATCAATATAACGTTCAGTGACATATCTGATAAGATATTTATTAAGAGTAAGTTTAGCATATTTACCATCAGAGCCTTTAAATATTTCAAAATTAGCACTGGCAGTTATCCCATCTTTTACAAATTTGATTTTCACATTGTCAGTATCAGAATATTTATCAATATCCTCTTCTGTAAGAGGAATGATAATGTTCCATTCTTCATCATTGATAGTTTTATATATTGGAGAACCTTCTTCAATAAGGTCTCCTGATGAAAAAGAAGCTTTGGTATAATTGTTTTTATCAAAATCTGCAGCTGAAACCTTGGAAATTTTAAAATCTTCATAATTATCAATTGAATAAACTACAATTCCAAAACTGCCTGCCTTATTAATCTGAAAGGCATTGGAATCTTCACTCTCTCCCGCTGATTTATAAATGCTTTTTAGGAGACTGCTGTTTACAAGTTCAATGACTGTTCCCTCAATAGTTGATTTGAAGTCATATACAGTGCCATAATTCATTGAATCAAAATTATTAGTAAAATTGTATAACTGTTCTTTTATTGTTGAAAGGTCATCATCTGAAAGACTAACCTCATCACTTGACTGTTCTGCTAAAAGCTGTGTAATAACTCCGGTTTCATCAATACTGTATAATGTAGATGATGCAGATACTCTGGAACCTTCTCTTACATAATAATTAATGTTACCGGCGTTTTGTGTGTATGAAACCTTTTCACTGCGTATAGCAAGTCCCGTGTATGAATAATTAGATACCTGAGCACTCTGCCCGTTTACAACTTCATAGTATGATATTTTATCCTTTGATAAAAAAACAAAAACATTAATTAATATATACAAAAAGGTTATACCAAAGATAATAATACCAATATTTATATTTATAGGTTTTTTATAGTCTACTACTCTTCGACGTTTATCAGCCATAATTTTACTCCTTAGAATAACTAAAAACATTATCTAATAAATTTTCTTTATAGTCAATGAAAAATGCCATTTTTGTAATTAATTTCCAACATAAAAATACAATTTTTGTATCAAAATATTAAAAGAAAGTAAAGGAGGCATAACTAATATGAATTCTAAAGGATTAGATTATACAATATTAACGATTGCCATTATTGGAGCAATAAACTGGGGACTGATTGGTTTCTTCAAATTGGATCTGGTTGCATTTCTCTTTGGCGACATGTCATGGCTTTCAAGAATAATTTATGCAGTAGTTGGATTATGTGGCTTATATCTTATAAGCTTGTATGGCCGCATTGGTTCAGTTGGAGACTAATTCTAAACAAATAAAAATTGCCAATTCCAAATGGAGTTGGCAATTTTTAATCCAATTTAACAGGAAACAATAACTTTTTCCTTTACATTATCAGGAAGACTGCTCTCATCAAGTGAAATGCTGAGAACAAAATTAATATCATCCTGTCCCAGTGCATCTAAATCTTGAATAACTTTAGATAGAACTTGAGTGTCGGCATTTTCTAAAAAAGCAATTTTCAAAAAACTGTCAAAAAAAACATTATCAATATCATGATTACCTGAAATGAGGCCGGATACAAATCCTATAAAACCATCGTATGAATTTACAGGATAATCCTTTATATTGATTAGTCTGATCTTATTATTTAATTCATACATATGTTTGGAACTCTTATCCAAATAAACAATTTCCCCGTTTGATGTAGCTATGGCATCGTTTGCCTTTTCTAATAAGTATTTAGTTTTACCCTTTCCTTTTTGACCGCAAATAACCTGTATCATATTGCTTTGTCCTCCTCGTTATAATTTATATATTTCACGCCAGTCTAAATCACCTCTGTCAAGTGATTTAATTAATAATTCTGCCGTTGCAATATTAGATGCTAAAGGTATATTGTGCATATCACATAAACAAATTACTTTATTGACGTCCGGTTCGTTTGATTTTGGAGACAACGGGTCACGAAGGAAAATCATAAGGTCAATCTGATTTTCAGCAATTTGTGCACCTAGCTGCTGCTCACCCCCAAGCGGACCTGCTAAATGTTTATGGATTGTAAGGTTTGTTACTTCTTCTATAAGCCGACCGGTTGTACCTGTTGCATATAGATTGTGTTTACTAAGAATACCCCTGTATGCTATACAGAAATTTTGCATTAGTTTTTTCTTGGAATCGTGTGCAATTAATCCAATATTCAAAATCGTACCTCCTCATATAAGTTTTTTCGTCTCTGCATTCCAATATTTAGTACTATCCCCATACCGGCAAATAAACTAACCAAAGAACTCAGACCGTAACTTACAAAAGGTAACGTGAGCCCTGTATTTGGAATAAGCATTGTAACAACGGCAATATTGACAATTGCCTGAAAAGCAATTAAAGTTCCAAAACCACAGGCAAAAATGCGTCCGCTGATATCGGAGGAATGCAGCCCGATCCAAAAACATTCAAATACAATTAATGCCAATAGTATAATGACTGATGCGCATCCGATAAATCCAAGTTCTTCTCCTACTATTGTAAAAATAAAGTCTGTATGTGGTTCTGATAAAAAATTACCGTTTTTAACGCTGGTAATTGTATTATTATTCAATCCTTTGCCTGTAAGTCCCCCCGATCCAATAGCAAGAATTGAATTTTCTTGTTGGTATCTGATATCAGCCGCAGCTTCATTGTCTTCCTGATAAAACCCTACAATACGATTATACTGATATTCTTCAAGTATGCCTGAATCGGGCTGTATCGCAAGATATAAAACACATGCAGCAATTGGAATTGCTACAACTAAAATCCCGGCAATAATCTTATAGCTCAATCCTGATAAGTACATTATAGCACAAAAAGTTAAAAAGAGAATTATAGTTGTTGATAAATCCGGCTGCTTAAATATTAACAGAAGTGGAATTACTATTAATACCGCGGCTCCTGCAACTACTTTAAATGTATTAAGCTTTGCTCTGAATTTTTGTATATACATTGCAAAAAATAAAATAATAAAGATCTTTGTAAATTCAGAAGGTTGTAACTGCTGTGAGCCTATATCAATCCATCGCTTGGCACCCATATGATATGAACCAAAAAATGTAACGCATAATAACATTATAATGTTAATTGCATATATTATCCAGTAAAATTTTAATATAAATTTATAATCTATTAAAGATATTGTAATCATTACGATGATACCAATAATAAGACCCAGAATCTGCTTTTGCTGATATCCGTCAGCAGATGCAGATGCACTTCCTATTACCATGATTCCAAGTATAGAAAGAGATAACAGATAAACAACTAATCTAAAGTCTATATGTTTATATTGATATCTTTTTAATGCTGCAATAATACTTTTCATTATTTTTGATTAACCTCTTTTACTGGTATATTGATTTGAAGAAAATATGAATTATCTTCTGCTTTCTTCAAAATTACATCGGTTTCGTTTTCTTCCAGAGAGAAATGTTTAGATATTACATAATTAATTTCATCTCTTAGTATTTTTATTGTATCAGGATTGCAATTAGTTCTATCTGATACTAGTAAAGATTTTAGTCGTGTTTTAGCAATATTTCCAGAATTTCTTTTGTGAAAATAAGTAAATCTGCTCATTACTAAATCTCCTATTGAATTGATTTTTTAAATAAAAAGAAACCTTTCTTTTTGATTTTATGTTCCATTTTCATAATGGGTATTTCAACTCCTGTGATTCTTTTTGATATATTTTCAAGTGCAATTCCGGCAGGTGTATTCGAACCTGTTAGTGGTTCACCCTTATTTGATGAAATAACAATATTAACATCATCCGGAATAGCACCGATTACATCTAGGGCAAGTATATCAGTTACATCTTCTATTGACATCATGTCACCTGATTTTATAAGTTCAGGACGTATTTTATTAATTATAAGATTGGTTCTGGTTATATAATTTGCTTCAAGTAAACCAATTATCCTGTCAGCATCACGGATAGAGGCAACTTCAGGAGTCACAACAACCAGTGCCCAGTCTGCACCAGCAATGGCATTTTTAAATCCCTGTTCAATTCCGGCAGGACAATCTATAATTATGTAATCAAACTTATCTCGTATATCATTTATGAGTTTAGTCATTTGTTCAGGATTAATACAATCTTTATCCTTTGTCTGTGCACTTGGAAGCAGATATAAATTAGGATTATCTTTATATTTAATAGCAGCCTGTCCTAATCTGCATTTACCATAAATAACGTCTATAAGATTATAAACAATTCTATTTTCAAGTCCCATTATTACATCTAGATTTCTTAATCCAATGTCTGTATCAATTACAAGTACTTTTTTATCAAGATTTGATAAACCAAATGCAATATTTGCTGAAATAGTCGTTTTACCTACTCCACCTTTACCTGATGTGACTACAATTACCTGCCCCATGCTAACTCCTCCATAATTGATTGTGATTATTTATTACCGATTATTAACTATTTTAAAAATATAAACTTTCAAGCAAAAAATATTTTGCCATACGAATTTTTGTGTTTCAGCCCACTTTGTCAAAATGAAAATGAAAAATTTGATGAAAATGAAAATATTTTTTCAATTATTGAAAATGAATTTAATAGTAATGTTCAAAACCTTAATAATGACGATTTAGAATTAATAC
>JBJEMK010000002.1:0-6012 GCA_051879635.1 Eubacterium sp. | reverse complement strand
TCGAAAATACGAGGTCAAATCAATCCAGACTGGAATTTAGTTTTTCATTTGACCATAGTGCATTCTTTTCGGAAATTCAGAGCATACATTTCCGCACCAGAGTGCAATACACAATTCAACAACAAGTATCATGCTTGACTCATTGGTTACATTCGTAAACGCCTCATAGCCGGTCTCCTTTTTCTGCAACAAAAAAGGCGGGATGTAAAACGATGTGTTTTACATTCCACCTACAATTTTGATTTATAATGATCAATTACCAGCCAAACTCTTGATTTACATATTGCTTGAATTTATAAAATGCATACAATGGCAAAGACCATACATGACTACTACCATCCATATTATCTCCTACATTTTTCAGAGATGACTTAAATGCAACTTTAGGTTTATACCTATTACAGAATAAATGCAGACTCTTTGCTCTTGTATTATCTGCTGACTTTACCTCAATTGGAATAAGTTCACCCTCATAATCTGTTATAAAATCTAATTCTGCATCAGCTTTTGTTCGCCAAAAATAAGGTGTAATACCCATACATTTTAATTGAACAAAAATATAGTTTTCAGCCATAGCTCCTTTAAATTGTATAAATGCATCATTTCCTTCAAGCAAGGTTCTATAATTAACATTTGACTTTCTTCTCAAAAGTCCGACATCAGACATATACACCTTGAAATACGTTGAATCTGCCATTCCTGACAAAGGAATTTCAGGAGTCGATACCAGGTCCAACTTAAGCACAATACCAGCATTTACAAGCCATGTTAATGCCTCTTCAAGATCTTTGGATCTAGCACCTTCCTTAACATGAGAAAAAATAAACTTACTATTATCCCTTGCAATCTGTGTCGGAATCGAATCCCAAATCATCTTTATTTTTGTTGCTGTTTCAGGTGTTGTATGCTTTCCAAAGTCGTCAGCATAATCCCTTAATATACGGTCTAACACCTCTTCGGCTTCTTTATAGTCATGTGTATCAACCCATGTCTGTACCGCTTCCGGCATCCCACCTACAATAAGATAATTCTTATAATATTTTTCTAATGGTATGGTGTATAGTTCAGGAATCTCTCGCTCTCTTGTTAGCTTATTAAGTCCGTCCAAATATTTTTTTCCACCATCTGCCTCTACAAATTCCTCGAAACTCATTGGATACATTTCAATACGATCCACTTTGCCTACCGGAAAAGATATCCCTTGCTCTCTTAATGCAACGCCAAGCAAAGAACCAGCTGATATGATATGAAGTTCAGGCATATTTTCACAAAAATACTTTAATGACTGTATTGCACGTGGGCACGCCTGAATTTCATCAAAAACAACCAGTGTTTCACCAACTGTAATCTTTTTGCCTCTAGCAACACTACCCAGTTCATCAATAATTCTTTCTGTATCAAAGTTATAATCAAAAATTGACTGTAATCCTTTATCACCATCAAAATTAAAATATGCCACATCCGAAAACTCTTCTTTTCCGAATTGTTTTATTAAATAAGTTTTTCCACATTGTCTAACACCGGACACAATCAACGGTTTTCTGTTCGTTTTGCTTTTCCACTTTAATAAGCTTTGATAAACTTTTCTTTCCATCAGAAGTCTCCTTTGCTATATCATATGCGTATTATAGCAAAATCATACCGAATTTTCCATAGGCTTTTGCGTTTTTCAACCGAATAATTGTATTTCATTTGCATTTTTTGACCGAGTTTACTTTACCCATTCAGCCTTAACACCGAAATAAATCATACGAATTTTTTTCATCGTACTTTTCGTTCATCAATATCTCAAGACAATCTCAGAGTTCTTCACATCAGGATTCCCAATGCCCTTCGAGCGCAGATAGTGTTCTATTGAATTGCGCTCCAGCGTCCCTCTGCATAACGGTGCCAATGTCACAGACTGCAAAGCATCAAATCCGGACTCCATGTCCAAAGGTACCTCGATATAAGGAACAAAAAGATTCCCTTTTCTTTTAAAATGTATCTTCCGGCCCTTTGCGGAAAAGACCATTCTGAACTCCTCCTCAGCCTTATACAATGGATTCTTCATAGCCATCCCATAATAAGAGACCAGCTTCACGATCGGAATAGCCAGCAACCTGGCCTGCTGTTCATCTACACATTTCATATGCTCCCGCAGCAGGCAGCCCTTCTTCAAATCAGGAAAAAAATGCTCCATAACCGTTCTTATGGCATCACGTATTATCTTCTTCTGTTCCTCCAGACTATAGATTACCGAACCAAAATATCTCAGGTTCGTATCATCCGCAAACATCCGTCCCGGATTCACACCCATATTGCACCCATAACTGGCGAACTCCGCCCACAATGTCAGATTATCCCTTGCCTTTGAAAATGATGCCACATAATAGGAGTGCTCCAAATCCTCCGTTTCAACCCGGACAGTCAGACGATATTCTGCGATAGAAGCAATCAAACTATCCCAAAATGGAGCCCCAAAAAAATCTTCTTTAACTACCTCTAACAGCAATTTTTCCATATAGTTAAATTCTGTCTCATCATTCAGATAATGATAATCTGTCAACTGAAATATTCCGCTGTCCAATATCGCCTTCAATCCATCCAGCGAAGTATAATGGTAAACCAACGCATCTTTTTCCAAATCCGCAAACGCAAATGCTCCGCCATCAATTCCATCCAATATCTCGTTTATCTTTTCATTAAATGTATCGAATTCCATCCTTGTCTCCTTATAACTTTCCCCATGGAATGTTAAACGCATCATATGGTGATGCCATAGTAATTTAGGAAGTAACATTCATATTAATGCCTCGGCTCCTTCCTCCGTACATCCAGGAATGACAAATCCAAGTCTTCTATATCTGCCTGAAAACCGTCCTTATTTCTCGTAATCGTAATACAATTATTTATCTTATCCATGATTGCAGCACGATATTCTATTTCTCCCTGTGTTGGTCTAAACAAAGATATTGCAAAGTCCCTTGAATCCTGTCCAGACAATCGTATTGTCCCTATCATCTGATTATTCATATGCGCCTCCCTCCCTTATTCTCTTTTCGTGCAGGATTACCGCCTGTTCAGTGAAGAACCCTTGACTGGGCGCACGAGTCAGCCCACTCTGTATATCTTTTTTAATATAGGTGTCTTTTAACTTCATGTTTTATCTCTTTTACAGCCATACTCCAATCATCCTTCTTGCAATCTGTTCGTATCTTTTGTCTTTACCGCCAAGGCTTTCAGTGTAATAGTAACATAATAATCTTTTTCGATTACATTTGTTGGAATAGCCAATTCATTCGCCGCACCGGAAATCAGCTCTGCAAACGCTTCTTTGTCATGATGCAAATTCATATATCATCCCCCATTCGATTAATTTTTTTGCTGTTGCGCCTGTTATAACAGATGTCACTTCGGATAACTGTTCTTTAGTAAAACGCTTCTTCTTCACATAGGAGCGCATTGTATCTATCGTGTCTTCCATTGTAAGTTCTGTATATTTCTCAGCCTGCCCGATACCATCCAAAAGCTGTAAAAGCTCTGCATTGTTATCCGAAACTTCGACTGCTGCTTTTTTAATTCTAACCTTCTGATTACCCACTGTAACCGTTCTGCCATTAGTTGCTTCTCTGTTTGTCACAATCTCAATTATTGCCGGCATCTGTGTTGTTAAGCCAAGTTGATTAACAAATGATATTCCTGTTACATATCCATATGTTTCAGTTTTGCTTCTCACATATTTGCGCATAATAACAAGAAATGGATCCAAATAACTTTTCCCTAATAATCCATCTTGTTTCGGTATATAGTAGATTCCGTTATCATACCTTTCCAAAAAACCATTTGCCACAAGTCTTTTTACAGACTGACGCACTGCATTTTCAGATAATTCCTCTATTTTTAAATCATTCAAAAAGATTGGTTCGTTATATCCATAATTCTCTAACAAGTAAGATTTCAACATAGTCTCACCTCCACACATATAGTACCACTTTTATATTATCATTGTCAATATTTATGTCTTGTCATAATATTATATGCAGATATGTTAGAATGTTAACTTCCAGTTTTTTACAACTAAATCGGGCTACATCCATCCTGCATCTCATGATTTCATAATCTACAATCCTCTTATTCTTTCCCTGTCTCTTCTTCACCTGTCCCCTACGAAATGATACTCTCATCGCCGAGAAAGACGACCTCATCGCTGCACTTGAGGCAAAAATAAAGGCTTTGGAGAATAAATAAAAAACCACTGGGGACAGACAAAAATCCAGTTTTTCCCGTCCCCAATGGCACTATGTTGATTCCATATTAACGTCCATAGAAAATGATACAGATGCTTCATCCATAGTAAACGCCGGAAGCGGAAGCACTGAAAGTAGCGGTGCATTTATCGTATTTTTTTGAATCTTTATCACCCCGGTTAAACGATCTTCAATCGGCCTCTCATATTCAAAGCTGAGTACTCCGGTTTGCGTTTTTTCACTTCTATCTAAATTTTCATAGACAATTCTAAAAAGAGTTTCCAGATATATGTCACAAAGAGCAGCCTGCCCTTTCGCTACTTCCATAAGGGGCTGACGAACCAGAGCATCCATAGGCAAACTTGTATTATCCTTACCCTGATTAACAAATAGTATATTTTCATCTGCGACAGCATATTTCTGTTGCAATACATGCAAGTTGTCACACACTTCTGCAATTTCGTGTCCCGTTCCTTCTGTTTTTGGAGTCCATGCTGCATACCTGCAACCGGATACTGCACGGTTCTCTCCTATATCCATGATTAAAGGTTTTCCACCCACAAATTCATCCCATTCCATATGTGTTCCCTCCATCGCTATCATTTTTATTATTGTATCATAATGAATCTCTACACAATACCCCGAATACCGGGGTAATCCATATTACTACAATCCGAACCGCCGAAATATCGCCCACAGATAGCCGGCACCCTTTACTTAATAGATTATTTCCGATATTTATTACAAAATTAAATAGATTGCTAATTTCACTATACAAATGACAAGGAGAGATACCATGAACAACACAACGACTTCAATAATAGAAGAATATATTACCTACTGCAAAATCCAAAAAGGACTTGATATAAAAACACTCAAAGCTTATCGTATTGACCTTACGCAATTTTTCGATTATTTTCAAAATTCTAATATCAATACCATATCTCTATCTGATATCGAATCCTTTATTGGATACCTTAATCAAAATTTTAAGCCCAAAACAGCCAAAAGAAAGCTTGCTTCCCTTAAAGCACTCTTTCGTTATTTAGAATATAGAAATATTATTGAACCTAATCCATTTAATAAGATAAGAACCAAATTTCGAGAACCTTTATTGTTACCTAAAACAATACCTTTATATACCATTGAAGCATTTCTTGCCGTGATATATAAAGAAAATTCTCTAGCCAAAACATTTTACCGGAAAAAGCGTACTCTGCTGGATGTTGCGATAACTGAAACACTATTCTCTACCGGTATGCGGATTTCAGAGTTGTGCAACTTAAAAGACTCTGACGTTGATTTGCATGATGCCACAATTCGTATATATGGAAAAGGAGATAAGGAACGAATTATCCAGATAGGAAATGAAGATGTCATCCAACTATTGAAACGTTATGAAAATGATTTTTCGTTAGAAATCCAAAAAAGTGGCTATTTTTTTACAAATCCAAATTCCTCACCAATATCCGACCAATCTGTTAGACGTATGATCAATAAGTATTGCGAACTTGCAGCTATCGACCTACATATAACACCACATATGTTTCGGCATACTTTTGCAACATGCTTATTGGAAGCTGATGTCGACATACGTTATATTCAGGAAATGCTTGGACATAGCTCCATTACTGTAACAGAAATTTATACACATGTAACTCTTTCAAAGCAGAAAGATATACTCACAATGAAACATCCACGTAAAAATTTCAAATTCTAAATTTCCTAAGTGATAGATAATTTTTAGTTATCCGTTAGTTATATTGTAGCACTCTTCGTTATG
>JBJEMK010000001.1:0-6061 GCA_051879635.1 Eubacterium sp. | reverse complement strand
TAGTTGCTATCTTTTCTGGATAGTTTTTGCCACATGCAATATAGTCAAGGAAAAATAAAGGTTCTCCTCCTGCACATGCTATATCATTAACGCACATTGCAACACAATCAATTCCCACTGTATCATGTTTATCCATAACAAATGCAAGTTTAAGCTTAGTTCCAACACCATCAGTTCCGGAAACAAGTGTAGGTTCCTCCATGTCCTTAAATGCACTCATTGAGAATGCTCCTGAAAAACCTCCTATACCTCCTAATACTTCAGGTCTCATTGTTTCCTTAATATGCTTTTTCATGAGCTCCACTGATTTGTATCCAGCCTCTATATCTACTCCTGCTTTCTTGTAATCCATTTTTCCTCCTGATGCCTTACGGCGTTGTTATTTATTATAGTTTTTATATCCTTTTTCCTGAAGCTTTGCATCCTTTGCAACAACCTGCTCTTTTAACTTTGCTGAATATGCCTTTAGCCTGTCCAATATAGCTGAGTCTGAAGTTGCAAGAATTTTTGCTGCCAGAAGACCTGCATTAGCGCCTCCGTTAATGGCAACCGTTGCTACAGGAATGCCTGATGGCATTTGTACTATTGAATAAAGAGAGTCCCTTCCGCCTAATGATGTTGTATGCATTGGAATTCCGATAACAGGCATCGGAAAAATTGCTGCACACATTCCGGGAAGATGTGCTGCCATCCCTGCTCCTGCAATTATGACTTTAAATCCCTTACTCTCTGCAGATTTTGCATATTCAAAAAATACATCCGGTTCTCTATGTGCAGAGATAATTGTCATTTCATAATCAATTCCCAGTTCCTCTAAAATGTCTGCTGCCTTACTCATAACGGGCATATCAGAATCACTTCCCATTACAATTCCTACTTTTGCCATGGCTACTCTCCTTTGCTGTTTACATATAGATATAATCATTTATTAATATACATCTTATCGGATGTAAATGCAACTGAAAAAGGCTCATTCAACAGCTCACATCCTTCCAGGACAAACCTTCCATTTCTGATAATCGGTATTTCCGTACCATCAGATTTTAGTGCTGTTATCTCTCCTAATTCATCATAAGGAATGGTAATATCCGTATGGCAATTTACATAAGCCTTCGAAATATTCTCTTTTCTCATTGCGGACTTCTCATTATCCTTTGCTACAATTTCTTTACCATCCGGATTGTATACCTTAACATCTTCTTCCCAGCTGTAGCATGTATCTCCTACAGCAAAATGTGGTCCCATTTTTTCTACAATTAAAATAGGAAGTTTATATACAATTTTATACTTATTTGCAATTACATAGGCTGTAGTATTTGTACCAATTGCAAATTCACCAATTGGAAGTGTATCATGATTATACAATATGTTTTCTTTAATATAATTCTTATTATCTTCTTCATTATCAAAGTTATTACATGTATAGTCTTTTATATATCCGTCCTCAAATGTAATCTGCAAATCAATATACTTAAGTTCATTCAAATATACACAGCTCACATTAAGCAGTCCATTTGTTCCACTAAGTTTTGGAGATGTAAAAACTTCTCCAAGCGGAATATTTACATCCGCCAGACAATTTTCAAAATTAGTCTGGCTTTGTGGGTTCTGAAGCTCATGCATACATACTGTCATATAAGTTTTATTGTCGCCTTTTCCAATTACTCTTATATATTCTGCCTGATCAAGTGCATCTATTATTTTCTGCTGTACTTTGGCATACTTATTAACATCCAGACTGTTTATTTTTATTATTTCTTCAAAAATTTCCGAAAAATCATCTCCAATCTCCGGAATTGGGAAAGCAATAATTGTAAAACTTCTTTCTTCACCTATTATATATTTTGTAATAATTTCTGCTGATGCAGAAGCATACTGTGTACTTAATCTCTGCTGATGTTTTGACAGTGTCAATGCTTCCTTTTTGTTTCGTGGTTCAAAAGCCTCTTCTCCAAAAATCTCTATTACAGCCGGCCCTGCCATCAGATTAGCTTTCTGTTTATATTCCTCATATGTGGTTCTTACAACGCCAAGTTTTCTCTCAACAAATGCCTTGTCAAGATATAACGCATTGTCAAACCTGTGGTCATACCAATATTGCTTATTAGGAAGTGTTGAAGAATATCCGACTATACTCTGTTTTCTATTTATAGAATTCACTGCATTTCTATATATTACAGGTTCCAATCCCATACTTTCAAACTGCTTAATGGCACTTTTTACTATCCTTTCAAAGCCTATATAATACCTTATATCAACTGTTCCTTTTTTTGATAGGTCCTTTCCTGAGTTTTCAAATCCACGTCTGTAGCCTTCAGTATAAACGTGTGCAATTGCATCAATTTTTTCCTGAGAAAAAGTATTCAGATACTTTGCCGTCTCTATCTCATTGTTGCCAATATACTCACCATATTTATATAAATATGTTAAATCATTAAAGTCACTCGTCATAATTATGTTAACTGCAAAGTCAAGTTCAGGATCTATTCCCTCTCTTATCCTATATGCTGCCGTAACATCACTATAATCACTCACAAACCAATAAATAGCATTTTTAATTTCAGATGTTTTGGGAAGTTCATCCTCTTGAAACATATTGTATATCTCAAGAAAAAGTTCTGCATTTATAGTTATATCCACGAGTCTGTGTTCGAAAGCATACACTATCATTCCCCTTATTTCCGTATATAAATATGACAGCATCTTACCATACCTGCCCAATTTTCTGACTGCATACTCGGGGTTGGCATAGCTTACCTCATAATTATCCGGCAATATATCTGCATATAATTCATAGTTAAGTTGCTCATGTTCATTAAGTGACATCCTGCAAAACTTATCCGTAGACATTATATTAACCAGTTCGCGCATTTTAAGAAGAAATTCTGCCGTTCTTATAAAATAATCTCTAAAAGGAGGCTGTACACTTTTCTCTTCAGGTATAAGTTCTATTCTGTTAAATGCCAGTTCATATCTTTCTCTGACTGCTTCGTTTTCTGTTTTAAAAAGAATACTATATTTCAAACTTCATTTCCTTTTCTGTTATTAATTATTATTTGTCTATTTTTCTTTAAGATTTCCAAGTACAACATTTCTATCCAACAGCATCATACAATATTCCCAAAGTTTTTCTGCCCCTAAAGGCGTAAGATGATTTCTCTTAATTACCTGGTCAACAAAGACGTCATGTTCTCTCCATGCTCTTCCACCGGAAGCATCATTTAGTAATATTGGCTGCACTTTATCTAATGCAAGTGCAAATAATGCCTCATTGGTCTGTGCCGCTTCAAATTCTTCCCAGATATCTCTAATATATTCTGCCTGATCTTTTGGAAGTATATTAAATATCCTGTCAGCAGCTTTTATTTCCCTTCCTCGTTTTGTTTTGTTTCCTTCAGTATCATATGCATATGTATCTCCTGCATCAATTTCAATAATGTCATGTATGAGTACCATAGTCATTACTCTTTGAATATTTATTTCTTCAGGAGCATATTCAGAAAGAACAACAGCCATTAATGCCAGATGCCATGAATGTTCCGCATCATTTTCCTTTCGCTTTCCGTCTGTCAGGTAGGTCTGTCTCCCAACAAATTTGCTTTTATCCGCTTCCAATATAAAATCTATCTGCCTCTGTAACCTGTCTGAAATTGCATATGAATGCTTCATTCCAAATCTCCTTACCTTAATAATAGTCTTTTGAAATCCCTTTTCATCTAAACATATATTAACAAAATTGATAAAATTCCTATCCACATTATTGCATTTGCTATTGTCCCAATCCATGAATATCTAAGCCAGAGTCCCTCTTCTTTAAAGCTTTTTATTCCTATAATAAATCCTGACAGGTTTAATGCAAAGGCGAGAAAGCCAAGATACCCTACAATATGTCCTGCATTACCTCCACATCTGTATGACCATGCAACGGCCACTACAAAAATAACAAATGCCAGAACGGCAAACAAGGAGGAAATCCTTCCTCCCTTTGTATAACTTCTTAATCTTATTCTTCGCCTCTTTTTACTCTTTATCATGACTTCTCCATATGATTAGCTATTATAATATTTAACATGAAATACCTTTCGCGTAACAATATAGAATATGTATCCTAAAAATCCTCCTATTGTATTAAGCAACAGATCATCCACGTCAAACGCTCCAACTCTTAATAGCATTTGCAATACTTCTATTCCCAGGCTAAATAAAAATGAATATATAACTATAATTATTATTTTTTTATTTATTTTACGTTTTGAAATAATTGGGAAAAAAAATCCAAACGGCATAAATACCAGAACATTACCGGCAATATTTAATAATACTGCCGCCATTCCAAGTTGCTCTCTATATGTCCAGAAACGCTTAATTTCACCCAATAATTCTAAATTATATCTAAAAGATCCACTCATGTCTGTTCTGCCTAAAAGTTCTGCAAAGAACAAAAAATACAATGCTGCCAACATGTATAAAACGAACAAAACTCTGCTGAAGCTTTTGATATGTTTTACTTTCTTTTCTGTCACTATATAAGGTTATCTGACACCATATTTTTCATAATAGGCATCAATGGCAGCTTTAATAGTATCATCAATAATTATCTTACCTTTATACTCTTTATTATAAAGATGCTCTACAACTTCCTGCATTGTAACAATAGCCGTTGTTTCCATTCCATAATTTTCCTTGATTTCATCCAGTGCGCTCTTATCACCCTGTCCTCGTTCCATCCTGTCAACAGAAACGACTAGTCCTGCTACTGTAACATCTCCCTGTGCTTTAATTATTGGAAGAGTTTCTCCAATAGATGTTCCGGCTGTAGTAACATCCTCAATGATTATTACTTTATCTCCATCTGATATAGGACTTCCAAGCAAAATTCCTTTATCTCCATGGTCCTTTACTTCTTTTCTATTAGAACAATATTTAATATCCACTCCGTACAAATTACTAATAGCCATTGTTGCCGCAACTGTAAGTGGTATTCCTTTGTATGCAGGTCCAAAAAGTACATCAAAGTCTGTTCCGAACTTGTCTTTTATTGCTTTTGCATAATATTCACCTAGCTTTGCAAGCTGTGCACCTGTTCTGTAAAAACCTGTATTGACAAAAAATGGTGTTTTTCTGCCACTCTTTGTTACAAAATCGCCAAATTTTAATACCTGGCAATCAACCATAAACTCGATAAATTCTTTTTTATATTGTTCCATATCTCATAACCCTTAAATAGAATAAGGCATTCCTTTCATAATTTTTTATTATACTTATTTTACAATACCAATAATATCATTAATATTACTAATATTCTTATACTTCATATACTTTTCAATCCCATCTGCAATTTCTATTGTAGCCATAGGATTTGTAAAGTTTGCCGTTCCGACAGATACAGCCGTTGCGCCTGCCAGCATAAACTCAAGTGCATCTTCTGCATTTGCAATTCCACCCATACCAATAATAGGAATCGAAACTGCATTTGCAACCTGATAGACCATCCTTACAGCAACCGGCTTTATTGCCGGTCCTGAAAGTCCACCCGTCTTATTTGCCAATGCAAATGTCTGACGATTTATATCTATTTTCATACCTGTAATGGTATTTATAAGTGAAAGAGCATCTGCTCCTCCTGCTTCTGCAGCCTTTGCCATAACTGTAATGTCTGTTACATTAGGGCTTAGTTTCATTATTACAGGCTGCTTTGCCTTTGCCTTAACTGCCTTTGTAATGCTTTCGACTGCCTTGGGATCCTGTCCGAATGCAATTCCACCTTCCTTTACGTTAGGACATGAAATATTTATTTCCAGCATATCTACATCTTCATGACTAAGCTTTTCTACTACTTCACAATAATCCTCTGTAGTTCTGCCGCAGACATTTACAATTATCTTAGTGTCAAATTTACGTAAAAAAGGAATATCGCGTTTTATAAACACATCTATTCCCGGATTTTGAAGACCTATTGCATTTATCATTCCTCCGTAGGTCTCTGCTACTCTAGGGGTAGGATTGCCTGGCCAGGGAACATTGGCAACTCCTTTTGTTACTACAGCTCCAAGCCTGCTTA